>DAISJE010000085.1:0-11802 GCA_036821665.1 Bryobacteraceae bacterium
CGGGCATCACCCGACCCAGAGAACCGGCGAGAATAGACAATCCCTGCGCTTGTGGAGTGCACTCTAGCTGCCAGATGGCGGGATTGAAAAAGGCCGATACTGCCAGTTCATTACCCACCATCAAGCCAGCGAAAGTGATCGTGATTGTGTCTAAAACGTGCATCTTTAACTCCTGGCTAATTGACTCTTCTGAGGAGCGCAGTGACCCAGGAGTTTGTACTGACTAATTCGTCAGTATGAAAGCGATAATGGATACGCATGCCCGTCTCTAAGAAAGAGATCTCACCCTGCCCGATCGATTCGATGCTGTCCCTTATCGATGGACGATGGAAGGGGACAATATTATGGCGGCTGCTCGACGGGCCTATGCGTACTAGCGAGCTGAGACGAAGCATACCGGAGATAACAGAGCGGATGCTGATCCGCCATCTGCAGGAGATGGTGGCGGACGGAATACTTCTGAGACACGACAAAAGGAGCATTCCGCCACACGTCTGTTATTCGATTTCGCCCTACGGCATGACGCTCGCACCAGTTCTCCAATCTATGTGTGAATGGGGCCGGAAACACCAGATCCGGATCAAGAAGAACACGAAAGCTTTCGCGGAAACCTAGACGTACTAAGCGCCAGAGCGCGATGCTGAGTTGCGGGAGATGGATGGAAACCGACAACCGCTTGCGATGTCGTGCTGGAGGTCAAGGCGTGTCTTCGATTTTTCACAAACCCTTACGGCCGCGGCTCAGAAGCTGTTGAGCAGCGGCCGAAGAGAGAGCCAGGTCTCGCTTAAAACGTATACCGCAGCGAAAGCTGCAGATTCCGGGCGAGGTTCGTTTTGCCGGTTACTTCGCCGAACTGCGATGATGTCGGATTGAGGTTCGGATTGCTCCAGTTCGGATGATTGATGAAATCATACGCTTCCGCACGGAACTCGAACCAGTTGTTCTCGTTGATTGAGAATTTCTTAAACAGCATCAAGTTCCAATCCTGGAAGCCCGGCTGGTAAACCGAGTTGCGAACGCCGGACTGCAGATTGAATGTGCCGGCTGGCGGCGGCGTAACGTTGGCGGTGAAGTATTTGGCACTACCGCTCGCGCCGGCGAATCCGCCGACGATCTGTGGTGTCCCGTTCAGAACCCAGAACTGACCCTCGGAACCGCAACCGAAGCTGCCGAGGCTCGACGAACTGACGCCCGCGAAATCGTTGTTTGTTCCGATGCCGCAGGGCGAACCCGTCTGGAACTGCGCGATCCCGCTAATGGACCATCCACCGAGCAACTTGCCTGTGAGCTTGCTGTGATCCTTGAAAAACGGAAGATCGTATAAATAATTCACGACCACCATGTGGCGGGCATCGTACTCGGACGGCCCCCATAGGTTGCTTGTGTTGTAAGTATCCGGTACGATGTCGCGGTAATTTGAACTGTTGTCCATGCTCTTCGAGAATGTATAGGTGAGACCGAACATGGATCCCGCCGTGAAGCGGCGATTCCAGGAAACCTGCAGCCCGTTGTACATGGAGTTCACGGCACTTTGTTCTTCTTGAATGGCCGCGAAGCCTTTATAAGGACGCAGCGCATTGATATTCACGCCGGGGTTGGCTTGAAGTGTTCCGGCCGGGACCTGATTAATGTCATACACATCCCAACCGTCGTAACTGCGATGCCCGACATAGGCGATCGACAGAGTGGAATTCCAGAAGAGTTCGCGCTGAAAACTGAAGTTCCAATTCCATGCGATGGGCTGTTTCAGATGCGGGTTCAAGCTCGTCATAGTGAGAGCCGCCTCGGTGCCCGTAGTCAACGAAGCAGCCGGGTTATCTACCCGCACGTTGTTAATCGTGACAAAGGGCTGAAAGGGTGAATTGCCGCCCGGGAAAATATTGTCGATAAGAGGCATGCGGTCAACGAACTCGCCTATACCGGAACGAATGACCGTTTTCGGGTCAATTTGATACGCGATACCGACGCGCGGCTGAACGGGTGACACATTATTGATGTAGGATTTGGCGAGACTCGGGGCAAACAAGCTATCGCAGGACCGGCCACCGCAGATGGGTTCAGTGGCGGCCAGGACGCGTCCCTGGGCGGAGCTTGGAAAACCGCTGAAGCCTGGAATGACAACGCCGTTATATGGGTTTCCGGTTCCAAGAATTACATTGCCGGCCTTGTTGATTGTCACTGCATCCGCCGGATTGTAAAGGCTTCCGTTAAAGTAGTCGGCGTTCGCCCATAGCGGGTGATATCCGGTGATGGTACTGATTCGAATGCCGTAGTCGATGTGCAACTTCGGAGTGATTTTCCAGGAATCCTGTGCGAACTCTTCAAACATTTTGCCTCGCCAGATGGTGTAGGCGCGAGGACCAATTTCGGTGTAGCTGTCGGCATAACCGAGCACCAGGTTAGCGATGCTTGCGCCCGACGTTGCGCCGGTGCCCGCATCGGTAAATACAAAGTTGCCGTTCTGGTTATTAGCGCCACCGGGAACTGTGCTGACGTTGATCTGGTCGCCATCGTTCTCGCCGTCGTAATCGAACAGGAAGCCGAACTTAAACGTATGGTTTCCCCAGACTTTGCTAAGGCTGTCCGAAGCGGTATAGATTGGTCCGGACGAATGCGACGGGTAGGGGCCACCGGAGAGGTTATAAAAATTGTCGTTCAGTGTGGCGTTCGGAATCTTGTGCGCAATATCCTTGCCACCGAATATATATGGGAAATTGATACCCAGCGTCTCCGCGTTAAAACCGGGAGCTGCAGTGTTAACCGGAATGTAAACGTCGTCGAGACTGACTGTCGCGCGCGCTTCGTTGACGAGGGTTGGATTGATCGTGTATATCCACGCCAACGTGTTGGTCTGATTCGGACGATTGAAATACTTCGGGGTCAGACCCGATCCCTGATCGAACGGCTGATATTCGAAATACGCCAGATCGCTCTTCCGAAACTCGATGTGATTCTTGTCGTTCGGAAGAATGTCGAAATTGAGATTTTCCTTGCGCTGATTGTAGGGATGCGCCGCCTGCGCAACCCAATTTTGTGTACCGCTGGCGAAACCGGGCGTCGGTCCGGGATACGCGTTCAAGATGGCAAGACCGGTGGGACTGATTTGGCTTGCTGGAATGATATTACCGGGAATCGGCACGCACGTCGAGGCATGTAACTTGGGACAGGTACCCGGATAATAAAGCTGTGTAACGCCTTTATACCAGGGATTCGGGCCCAGCAATTCGCTGAAGTTACCTTGCCGCATCAGATCGGTCGGAACGGCCTGAGTCTGCGTATCGGTTGAGCGCTGCCGCAGCCAATCTTCGGCCACAAACCAGAAAAACTTCTGGCGGAAGGTCTCCCATTTGTGCGGAATAGCCACGGGACCGCCGACCGCAAACCCGAAATTGTTATAGCGGTATGGCGAGGCAAAATTGGTGGACTTATTCAGATTGCGAGTCCAGGTATTGGCATTCATGTCTGAATTCTGGAAGTACTCGTATAAGCTGCCGTGAAAATCCGTCGTACCGCTTTTCGTGACGATGCGGATTTGGCCGCCCGCGGCGCGTCCGTATTCAGCCTGATAATCCGCGGTCAAAACCTGGATCTCGGATGTGGAATCTACATCTCCAACGCCTATGACCGCGCCGTTGGCTCGCGTGCGCAGCGCGGGCGCGCCGTCTACCGAGACCATCGTGTCCCAGGAGCGCGCGCCGTTGATATTGAACGGCTGTCCGGCTGGCCCGAGGCCCTGCTTATCTCCTAGAGTGGAACTGCTGCGAACGCCCGCCAAAAGCTGCGCGGAGTAAATGGGACTGCGGCCATTCAATTCCTGATCTTGAATCTGGCGGCCGGTTACTTCCGATTGCACAGCACCGGATTCGGTCTGGAGTACTTGGGCCGTATCGCTTACAGTTACCGTCTCCGTTGTTTGCCCGACGGCAAGATTCGCGTCGAGCGCGAGCGTCGAATTCGGCTGAAGGTTGTTATGTGTGCTGGTGAACTTCTTAAAGCCGCTAACTTCAGTGGTCATCGTATAGAGCCCGGGAAGAAGGCTCGTAACGGTGTAATGGCCACCGGCATCTGTGGTGACCGTATGCTCTTCGTTAGTGGCCTCGCTCTTGATAGTTACCTTCGCGTTCGGCACCACCGCGCCTGTAGGGTCTCTGACAAATCCGGTGATAGTGCCAACATCCGACTGCGCGAACGCTATAGCAGAAAAGGCGAGACAAAACGTCACCGCGCCAAACAGGCGCGCGATCCTCAAAGGACCGTTGCTCCTCATAGAAACTCCTCAACGTAGAGATTTATTCTTACGCTAAATACCTACGGCGGAGCCCGACCCTCTGTACCTCACGGCCGCAAACCAAAAACAAGACTTGTCAAGAGTATAGTCCCAAGAATGCCTCGATACAATCGTGTGCATCGATTAGCTAACGGCGGCTCAGGTAGTGCTCAATCTTTTCAGCTCTAGGGTGCGTGTACGACTTATGAGCTTGAAAGTAAATGAAACATCCAGGGACCCAGATCGACATACAGACCCGAATTCTGAATTTCATCGCCGCTTCGTTCATAGCGCGCCTCCGATAAGAGGTCAACGAAGCGCAAGGTTTTGCCCTGTATATCGCACCACGGCACTCGAACTCGGCCTTGCGACTGGCCATCACTGAGATTGACCACAATCAGACAGCGCCTTTCGTCCTTTATCCAGTTCCAGGCGACAAGATTTTGAGAGCTTTGATTATCGGCCCAGCCGGTGCAATTGCAGAGACTCCACTGAGCGTCGCCAAATAACGGGGTATCAATGGCTTTCAACAAGCTCTTATAGAAACCCAGCAATTCCTGATCAGTTGCTTCCTCCGGGCGTCTTCCCAGGAAGACGGGCACTCTTATCTTTCGGCCTTCGAACTGCCCTTCATAAAAAAGCCTTGCTCCGGGAAGAGTGGCAATCGTAACCGCAGCCGCGCGCTCTTTTGCTGCGGGAAATGCCGCGGCAGCCCGAGGTTCGTCATGATTTTCTATGAACCGTAACAGCTTCACCTGATAGCCAAGATCTGCCAGCAAGTGGAGGCGAATGCTGTTCGCGTCGTTATGTTCCAGCCGGTCGTAAAGCCGCTTGTCATAACAGAAGTCGAACCCTTGTTGCTGAAGCTCCCATTCGAGGTCCCAGTAAGCCTCAGCAATGAAGAGAAATGCCGGATGTGCCGCCTTGACAGCGGGAATAATGTCCGCCCAATATTCCATGGCTGGCGGCTGTCCTGCGCGGCTGCCCCACGTGCGCTCGAAAATCGAATTTATCAAGAGCATGGCCATGTCACAGCGAATCCCGTCACACTGTCTTGCGATGCTATCGATTGTCCGAATAACGGCCTCTCGAAGAGCAAGCTGAAAGGCATTTAGTTGCAGGACATCCGGCCAGGCTGGGAAATAGGGGTCGCGGCCGCAGGCGAACACTTTATTTCCGATCTGGACAAAGGACGCCGGGTCATTTTTAAGACTGTCGCCGTCGCCCAAGATAAAGTACTCAGGATGCTCCACGGCCCACGGGTGATCGGGCGCGACATGATTCGGTACGAAATCGAGAATTAAGTGCAAGCCGCGTTTCGCGAGTTCGTTGCGAGCAACCGCGAGGCCCTCAGGCCCTCCAAGGTGTTCATCGACCACATAGCGGCGGATACAGTAGGCCGAGCCGATGTTGTCCCCCGGGTGGAAATCGGGGAGTACACGGCGGAATTCGTCGAGTAAACTTTGATTTCGATTCGCAATATCAATTCCCGCCGGACTTCGTTCCCAAACTCCCATCAACCACACTGCATCGAAGCCAAGCGCGGCAATGCAATCCCATTCTGCCGAGGGCACCGAGTCCAATTTCATCCCGGTCCCATATTTCGTGCTCAGGCTTGACAGCCAAACCCAGGTGTTAATTTCAAAAATCTTTGGATAGCGAGGCCAAAGTGGCATTTATTCTCCGCGATGAAGGAGTGTACCCGAGTCTTGCTTCGAACTTCAGTCAATTTGCGGACGGGGCGGATTGGCCCAATGGCCCGAGTCATCCTTCCCGCTCACGACAACTCCCTTTGCGTTCCAGCCCAGCCCCGCTCTGACAATCGCCGGGCAATAGCGCAGCGTCAATCCGCAGCGCCGTTTGTTTGATTCGTTGGCCTCCGAGCCGTGCAGTAAGAGGTCGCTGTGAATCGAAATCTCGCCAGCTTTTAATTCCACGTTTACCGGCGCGCCAAACTTCTCGATCCCCGAAACGGTTTGATTCAAGACGTTCGCTTCGTCATCTTCACTGAGCGTGTAGGTGAGGTGACCGGCATGATGCGAACCGGGGATGTAGCGCATGCAGGCGTTTTCGACACTAGCGTCATCGATCGCCAGCCAGACTGTTACGGCCATGGACGGCGTGAGCGGCCAATAACTCGAATCCTGATGCCAGGAGACGCGTTTGCCATCGCCGGGCATTTTGCAAAAGAAATGCGACCCCCACGCAATCACGTTTTCGCCGAGCAGATCCTTAACGCGAGCTACAATGCGCGGGTCCGTCAGAATGTCGTAAACACGCCCATAGCGAAGATGTGCCGTGCTGATGGAGTAGCTGTCTCCGCCCGCAGCCAGGGTCTTTGCCAGAAGATCGTCAAAGTATCGCCGGATCTCGTTCGCTTCCTGTTCATCAAAGATCCGAAGGCCAGCCAGGTAGCCGCTGCGATTGAAGGCTTCAATCTGTTCGGTCGTGAGCGCTACAGGATGCTTCGTCGTCGAGGGATGAAACCGCAGGTCGCGTTCCAGTTTGCCCAGTTCTTCGGTGGTCGGAATGAATTTCGGTGTGGCGGGGGCGTTCATAACTGCTGTCAGTCTATCGCTCCCAAGTACACGAATCTCCCGGTCAAAAATGGATTATGGAGCACTTGAGAATGGACAAATGGCTCTGGGCGGCCCGGTTCTTCAAAACGCGTTCGCTCGCAGCGCGGGCCTGCGAACTCGGCAGAGTTGAATCCAACGGAATACCGGCGAAGCCCGCGCGCGAAGTCCATGCCGGCGACCTGTTGCGAGTGAAGAACGAAAGCGGCGATTTCCAGGTGGAAGTTTTGTTACTTTCCGAAATTCGGGGCCCGGCCGCTGTTGCGCAGACGCTCTATCGTGAAACGGAGGCGAGCCGCGAATTACGGCTCAAATTAGCCGAGGAGCGCAAATCGATGCCGGCCTTTGAAAACTTGCGAACGGGTAAGCCATCGAAGCGCGACCGCCGTAAAATGGGCCAGTTTTGGGGCAGGATCTGAAGCACTAATTCTGTCGTAATGCTGTCGCGGGGTCAACGCGGGTCGCTCGATGCGCCGGCCACCAGACCGCTACGACTGCCGAAGCAATCAGCACTAGTGGAATCGCCACGAACACCAGCGGATCCCAGGCCGTTACGCCGAACAGGAAACTCGATATCTGCTTAGCCAGTGCAAAAGCGCCGGCGACTCCAACAAGGACGCCGACTAGCGCGAAGGTCAGACCCTGGCGCATCACCATTGAGCGTACATGGCTCTGCTCGGCACCGAGCGCCATACGAATTCCGATCTCCTGGGTTCGTTGCTCGACCGAATATGCCATCAATCCGTAGATGCCAATTGCCGCAAGCAGCAACGAAACGCCGCCGAAAACGCTCATCAACAGCATATGGAACCGCTCGCGAGAGGTCGAGCGCGAAACCACCTCGGACATGGCCCAAACATCTGAGACAGGCAATCCGGTTACTTGTCGTATCTGTTCTTCCACCGCCGCGCGGAGTTTCATCGGGTCGCCATGCGTCCGGATGACCCATGCCAGCGGGGTCAGTTTCACATTCAGCGCCTGAATGGCGTCCGTTGCCTGGCCATTCGGAATATACATTTCAGGCTGCGGATTTTGATTCAAGGCTCCATCGCGCTGGTCCGCGACGATTCCGATGATCTGCCGCGGTGGTTCCTTATCGAGTTGCGGCATCACGCCTTTTCCAATCAGGATGCGATCCTGCAACGGATCGCCCTTTGGCCAGAACTGTTTCGCCATAGTCTCGTTAATAATCACGACCGGAGCACCGGCGTGGTTGTCGCGCTCCGTGAACGTCCGGCCGCGAATCACGTGGATACGGAACACTTCGAAATATCCCGGAGAAACCGTCTTCCAACCTCCGCCTCCATGAAATGGGCCATCCTTCAGGGGCCGTCCCATTATTCTGAACGGTAGTCCGTATCCGCCTTGAAGCGGCACACAGCAAGTAGCGCTGGCCAGCTCCACTCCGGGCAACGCATCGATCCGCTCCGTGACCTGACGTATCATTTGTTCGATCGATGCACTCGTTTCGTATTGCCCGCCCGATAGCGACATGCGCATCGTCAACACGTTCTTAGTATCAAAACCCGGCTTGACTGCATAGATCGCCGCAGCCGTCCGAATCAGCAATCCCGCGCCAACCAGCAGAACAACCGCAAGCGCCACTTCGCTTACGACCAAAATTGTGCGCGTCTTATTTTGCCGGAAGCCGCTCCCGGACCGGCTCGCGCTTTCCTTAATGGTTGCGTTCAGGTCCGTGCGCGCGGCACGCCAGGCCGGGAGCAGTCCGAAAATCAGCGTAGTAAGCAGGGTGATGAGCACCGCAAATACCAGCACACGCCAGTCAAGCGATACCATCTCGCCTTTCAAACCGACGCGCGGGAGGCCCGCGGTGTTCACCGATAACAACGCATGAATGCTGACAATGCCCAGCGCTAATCCAAGCACCGCTCCCGCGACAGCAAGCAAAAGGCTTTCGGTCAGCAACTGACGCACGATTCTGCCGCGCCCCGCTCCCAAAGCCGCCCGGATCGCCAGTTCCCGCTTCCGAACTTCAGCCCGCGCCAGCAATAAATTCGCCACGTTTGCGCAGGCAATCAACAGCACGAATCCAACCGCCGCTGCCAGCACCCAGATGGACCGCTGCGCGCCTTGCACTAGCGAATCTCTTAAAGTAGCGGCGGTGAAGGTTTGCCCGTGCTCCAGCGCATCCGGAAATTTATGCCGGTAAGCGACAGCCGAAGCGTCCAGACGAGCTCTGGCTTGTTCCAGGGTCACGCCGTCGCGCAAACGACCGGCGGCTTGAAAGTAATGACCCTGGTCGCGCGTATTCGGATCGAGTTGGAACGGCACAAAAAGTTCCGGCTCCGGTCCGAAATCCTGAAAATCGAATTTTGAGCTGACTACGCCTGTGATGACGTTCGGCTGACCACCCAATGTCATCGTCCGCCCTACAATGTTCGGGTCGCTGCCGAAACGGCTTCTCCATAAGCTTTCGCTAATAACGACTACTGGCGACGCGCCGGGCGTATCTTCCTGTGCATTGAACGCGCGGCCTATAATAAGCGGCACTCCAAATAGGCGGAAGTAAGCGGAACTCACCCGCTCCGCTCGAAGCTGCTGCGGAAATTGCCCGCCAGTCCAGTTGACAATTCCGCCGCCGAACGCAGAGACATCCTGTAGCACTTCGGTCTGCTGCGCCCAATGAGCAAATTTTGCCGGAGAGGCGCCTGCGAAGCTGCCCTGTGGGCTCTTCGTTTCCAAAATGACAATCCGGTCCGCATTCGGAAACGGGGGCGCCTTTAAAAGAACGGTATTGACTAACGAAAAAATGGCGGTATTGGCGCCAATTCCCAAAGCAAGCGCGATAATCGCCGTGATCGTGAACGACATTCCGGCCTGCCGGAGCATGCGAAAGGCTTGGCGAAGATCGCGCAGTAGGGTGTCCACGGAAAAACTAGACGTTGTTTTCGGACGAAAGTTCCCGTTGAGAACGAATTCCGCGCGTTGGATATGCTGGTTAACCGTGCGCAGCGCCTTCTTTTGTACCGTTACTTTTGCTATTTCCGGATCTCTTCTCGCTCCGGCAGGCCAGCCGACGCCGCCAACCGGCGTAAACGAAGCGATCCTTTCTCAAATTCCGCAACGGATTCAGCACTTCATCGATAACCAGACCGTCGCCGGCGCCGTTACGCTGGTGGCTCACGGCAATGACGTCGTCGAATTTCATGCGCTCGGCATGGCGGATATTGAGGCGGGCCGTCAAATGCAGAAAGACACGATTTTTCAGATCATGTCCATGACGAAGCCAGTCACGGCTATCGGGATCATGATGCTCGCCGAAGAGGGGAAGCTCGCGCTGCGCGATCCAATCGAAGATTATCTGCCGGAATTTCACAACCAGCGCGTGATGACTAACACCGGACCGGATGCGGGGCGCCGCGGCACACCGAATCACCCCGTTACGATTCGCGATCTGTTGACACATACAGCGGGCATTCAAGACACTGCTCCCGCTGCGATTTACGACTATCAGCATTTGATGAACGTGCCATTGGATGAGGTGGTGCGGCAAATCGCTAAAGAGCCCCTCCTGTTTCAGCCAGGCACCGAATGGAGCTACAGCAGCGCAGGTATCGAAATTCTTGGGCGCTTGATCGAAGTTTGCTCCGGCCAGAAATATGAGGACTTCATCGCGGATCGCATTCTGCGCCCGCTCGGCATGAAAGATTCCTTTTTCTTTCCGCCCGCGAACAAGACAGCGCGTATCGCAATGGTGTACGTGAAGAAGGACGGAAAGTTGGTACGCGCGCCCGCGACCATTCTCGGCGGAGATCCGGCAAAATACCGGCGAGGCGCTGTGTTCCCCGCGCCGGGTTGGGGTCTCTACTCAACGGCAGAAGATCTGCTGCATCTTTATCGCATGATGCTGAACGACGGAGTCTATGAAGGCCACCGCTATTTATCGCCGTTCTCCGTTCATCTCATGACTGAAGTTCAAACGACGGGTATTCGCCCGGTAGGTTGGATGCGCGGCTCCGGATATGGGCTCGCCTGGGAAGTTGTGAACAATCCTCTGGGCGAACTCGCCGGACACTCGAATGGCTCGTACGGCCACGGCGGCGCATTCGGAACACAAGGCTGGATCGATCCGCACAACGATCTGATTTCGATTCTGCTTATTCAGCGAGAGGATAGCGGAACCGATAGCCTGACCAATGTATTTCTGAACATGGCGGAAGCTAGCGTGGAGAAGTGATTGGGGAAGCGTTAGCTGCGCCCTGCATCCAAAATTCCTCAATTTCTTCAAGCGGCTTGTTTTTCGTTTCGGGCACAAACAACCAGCAGAATAGCGCTTGGACAATCGACATAACTGCGAGAAAGGCGAAGGTAGTTGCCTTACCGATTTGGTTGAAAGCCAGCGGGAAGAAGAGTACCACCGCGGCGTTAGCAACCCATTGGGTGAGTACGGGAACAATCATCGCCGTGCCGCGCAAATCGTTCGGAAAAATTTCGGCAACCAGCGTCCAAAAGACCGGTCCGATACACGAAGAGAAGAACGCGAGGTAGCCGAGGATGTAGACAAGAATCATCGTGCTCTGAAAATGGCCCGTCAGAACCGAGTAGATCAGCAGCACGAGAGCCGCCGCCATGCCGAGCGAACCGGTTATGTAGAGCGGCTTGCGTCCGTAGCGATCAATGGCCCAGAACGATACGAATGTGAAGGCGAAATTCGTGAGACCAATTATCACGGTCGAGAACAGCGCCGCATCAATCTTCCAACCGGCGGACTTGAGAATAGCCGGCGCGTAATCGATGATCGTGTTGATGCCGGAGACATGAACCAGGATCGCCAGACAGAAGCCCACCAGGACTGCACGCCGGATACCTGGGCGGAGCAGTTCACGCCAGGCTCGGCGCTTGTTCGACAGGCTGGCCCGAATTTCCGAGGCTTCGAACTCCGCATTCTCACGTCCGGCAATACGCTTGAGAATGGAAAACGCTTGTTGCTCTTTGCCA
>DAISJE010000086.1:0-11696 GCA_036821665.1 Bryobacteraceae bacterium
AATAATTGCTTCACGTCACAATTGCTTCACATCACAATTGCTTCACATCATGGCGACCGGCGGAGCGGGTTCATCCGGGCTTCCTGCGCTGGCGAGCGGCATGCGAATCAGGACGAAAGCCAAAAGAACCAAGACCGCTATGCCGATCAGATAAGACGGATGAGCAAAAACCTGCAAATGCTCGCGTATATTAGGGGGCGCGAACTGCAAACCTGCCCAGACAAGGCCGAGAATCGCCTCGCCTGCAATCAGTCCCGAAGCGGTTAGAATTCCAGCGTTATCGACACGAGCCTTTTGCGCTTCGTTGTAGCCGCGGCGATCGGCGGCGCGATCGCCCAACCAGCGAATGACTCCGCCGACAAAAATCGCAAAGGTTGTTTCAAATGGCAAATACATACCGACCGCTACCAGCATGGGGCTCTTTACGTTCATCATGATGAAAGCCAATCCCATGAGGATGCCAACCAGAACCAACGGCCACGGCATATCGCCGCCTACAATGCCCTGAGCCAGTAAGGCCATGAGCCCGGCTTGCGGAGCGGGGAGCTGGCGATCCCCAAACCCTGTACCGCCCGCCCGGATGTTTCCCTGCTGCAACAAGACAAGCGGAAAATACATAATCAGGCTCGCGACTACGACCGCAATAAGTTCCGCGATCTGAATGTTACGCGGCGTGCCGCCAAGGATGTAGCCTACTTTGAAGTCCTGCAAAAGCTCGCCTGCAACCGCGGATGAGACACAGACGACGGCCGCTACGCCAAGGACCGCGGCCACGCCACCCGGACCGGAAACGCCAAGCGAAACCATGAGAATCGCTGCGATAAGAAGCGTTGAGAGAGTCAGGCCGGAGACTGGGTTGTTAGAGGAACCGATGAGACCGCAGAGACTACCTGACACAGTCGCGAAGAAAAAACCCAGAACCAGCATGACCAGCGCCGCGACAATTCCACCGGCTACTTGACCGGAAAAGTAAATATAGAGTCCGATCATCACGGCAAAAACGGCGGCAATGAACGAAAAGACGACCTTCGAGCTCATGTATCGTTCGGTGCGATTGAGAGCGGCCGTCTCCTCGGCTGTACGCCGCAGGTCTTTTACTGCTCGCTGCAAGCCCGAAGCCAGGCTGGCACGCATCTGGAATAGCGTCCATCCTGCGCCCACAAGCATTCCGCCTACTGCAACGGGCCTCACAATGTATCGCCATACCGCGCCCGAAAGCTCGCTCCAGGAATTGGCGGGGGTACCGGGCGGAATAAAGGCGTGCAGTTGCGGTCCCAGGAAGTAAATCAAAAGCGGAACCATAAGCCCCCAGGCGATCACGCCACCCGAGAACTGCAAAGCCGCGAGCCGCGCCCCAATGATGTAGCCGACGCCGAGATAAGCAGGGCTAACGCTCGGAGCTGAAAACGTACTCAGGCCACCCGTTTGCAAGACATTGGTGGAACCGGCGCCTCCGAGACGTACGCGGCTCGCGCCCAGTTGGCCGACCGGAATAGTAAACTCCGAATCAGCTGCGAAGAAACCAAACCGGCCCAGTAGAAAGATAATTCCTCCGAGTCCGATGTTCCAGAACAGGTATTTCGCGGCTTGAGCGCCGCGCTGCCCCGCTTTGTGAATCTCCGATGCTGCAATCGATTCAGGAAAAGGGAGTTCGGGATCCTCTACCATGATCCGTCGCACGAGAGAAATAAAAAGCACTCCCAAAACACTGCCCACCAGAATCAGGACGCTCGTTTTCCAATAGGCATCGTGGAAGCCGAAAGATGGCCAGGCCTTTGCCATGAGGAAGGCAGGAATGGTAAATATGGCGCCGGACGCCACACCCTCACCGATTGATCCACTGGTGCGAGCGATGTTCTCTTCGAGTAAAGATCCTTTCCAAGTCCTAAGTACGGCCATGCTGATCACGGCCGCCGGGTACGTAGCCGCAACCGTCACACCCGCTCGCAATCCCAGATACGCGTTGGCCGCTCCCAATATCACCGTCATGCACAGGCCGAGCAGAATCGCGCGCAATGTCAATTCGCGCATTTGCATGTGCTCGGGGACAAATGGTTTGAACGTTTTGGCTTGAGTACTCATGAACTGGTCAGGTGCTGCTATTTTACGTGGCTTTTATTTCGACGCCGGCTCGTACTCGAATATAGTCGGAATAGCAGGCATTTTGTCAGACCGGCAAATAAGAAAGGAAAATTGATGGACCGTACAGCGAAGGCGCAGTGGAAGGGCGATCTGAAATCCGGAACGGGAATTATATCTTCCGCTAGCGGCGTGCTCTCGAATACTCCGTATTCATTCAAGACACGCTTCGAACAGGGCAACGGAACGAATCCCGAAGAGCTGCTCGCAGCCGCACATGCAGGCTGTTTTTCAATGGCTCTTTCTCTGATGCTTCAGAACGAAGGACTGAAGGCAGATAGCATTGAAACCACCTGCACCATTTCGCTCGAGAAAGAAGGCGACGGCTTCGCAATTAAGCGCAGTCACCTCGATCTCAAAGCCAAAATCCCCGGCGCATCGGAGGAAGCTTTCAACCGTGCGACCAATGCCGCCAAAGAAGGCTGCCCCGTTTCAAAACTGTTCGATACGGAAATAACCTTGACCGCTCAGTTGGAGAGCTGAGAAGAGGCGCACTCGTAATTCGCGACGTCGCTTGCGATCATTAAGCCTTCCTCGGTCGGGATCACCCAGACAGGCAGAGGCGATTCAGACGTTGTGACCGGTCCCTCGCAGTTGATGGTTTCGTTGTTCCGTTTGGGATCAATTTGGATTCCACACCATTCCATGTCTGCGCAGATGCGCTCGCGTACAACCGGCGTGTTTTCCCCAATACCGCCACCGAATACGATGGCATCCGCGCCGCCGAGCGCCGCAAGATAAGCACCGATATACTTCCGAACGCGATAGCAAAACATGTCAATCGAGAGATTGACGCGGGCGTTGGAAAGCTGTGTTTCCAACGCGCGCGTGTCCGCCGAAACCCCGGAGATACCCAGTAGGCCGCACTGCTTGTTGAGAAGTTTTTCAACGCCGGCGCCATCGATCTTTTCTTTCCGCATCAGATAGGTCACTATCGCCGGATCGATGTCGCCGGATCGCGTTCCCATCATGAGCCCTTCGAGCGGCGTAAAGCCCATTGATGTGTCAATCGAACGGCCCCCGCGAATCGCAGCAGCGGAACATCCGCCTTCCAAATGCAACGTAATGAGCTTCAGTGCGCTCACCTGAGTATTAGTAAGCTGTGCGTAGCGAAGCATCAGGTAGCGATGCGAGATGCCATGAAATCCATAGCGCCGGATCTTGTGCCGTTGCGCCAGCTCGAATGGCAAAGCATATAGAGCGGCGTGATCGGGAATCGTTCGATGAAAAACCGTGTCGAACACGGCGATCATAGGCAAGCGCGAGCTAAGCTTTCTCTGCGTCGCTCGGATTACTGCTACTGCTGGTTTGTTATGGAGCGGCGCCAAGTCTTCCAGTTCCTCAATTTGGCGCAGCACTTCGTCTGTTATTCGCGCTGGACCGTTGAATTGGGGGCCGCCGTGCACTACTCGGTGGCCAATCCGGTCGATATCGGACAAGTTAGCGACACCGCGATCTTTTGCATTCCCCTTACCGATCCAATCCAGAAGCAACTCTGCGGCATGCCCGTGATCCCGGACTTGCATTTCTTCTTTATGGCGGACTTGCTTACCTTCGAGTAGCGAAAATGTTGAATGCTCGCGGCCAATGTTGTCGTACGCACCTGAAAGAACGCTACGGCCAAACCGAATTTCTTGCTCCGGTTTGCCTGCCATACGTTCTGCCGCAACAATCTCGAACTTCAGCGAGTTGCTGCCGGTATTGAGAGCAAGAACGTTCACCGCATTTTCCAATTACAATTGCGCGATCTCTACTTAATCGTTCGTTACGGCTTTCGTTCGTCCCGTGGCGTATAGTTGGGCGGCTATCGCGTCATAGATAGAGACGACCTCTTTCAGTAATGCTTTCACTTCGCCTTCGCTCATTTCAAGCAGGCGAGCGCGCGATTGCTGGACGCGGGAGATACGAGCGGAAATATCTTCTCGAAGGTCTTCATCGCCTCGCAGTTTGTCGAGGCTCGCCGAACATAGCTGTTCGAGTCTTGTGCGCGGGGGCTGGTCGCTCGATATTGCGCCTTGCAAGGCGGTGAAGAACACATGCGAAGCATAATCTAAGGACATGCTCAAATCGTATCGCGTGGGATAACGATGGCAAATCAAGTGAAAGTAGCGATAGTGACGGGCGCGGCCCAGGGAATCGGGCGGCGAACGGCAGAGATTCTGGCGGAGCGAGGTTATGCGCTCGTCTTGAACGATGTACAGTCGTGTGCCGCGACGTTGGAAGAATTGCCAGACAGAGAAGCGGCCGCCGAAGTCTGTGGCAGCGTTTCGGATGAAGCCACTGCGCAAGAACTTGCACGAACCGCACAAGGCAGATTCGGACGCGCGGACGTGTTAGTGAATAATGCGGGAATTGCACACATCGCGGCCGCCGAGCATACCAGCGAAGCCGATTGGCGGCGCGTTATGGATGTGAATCTGTTAGGGCCGTTTCTTTTATGTCGCGAGATAGGTAAGCTCATGTTGCAACAGAGATCAGGCAGTATTGTAAACGTGGCATCCGTTGCGGGATTACTGGGGGTGGCCGATCGCGCAGCCTATAACGCAAGCAAGCACGGATTGATTGGCTTAACGCGCACGCTGGCCGCCGAGTGGGGAGGGCGCGGTGTGCGCTGCAATGCGGTTTGTCCGGGTTGGGTCAAGACGCCCATGGATGTGGGGCCGCAATCCGCCGGATTGTATAGCGATGCGGATATTATCGGACGGGTGCCGATGGCACGTTTCGCTACTCCGAACGATATCGCTAATGCGATCGCATTTCTGGCCGATCCGGCTCAAAGCGGATTCATCAATGGCCACACGCTTTCGGTCGATGGCGGTTGGTTCGCCGATGCGAGTTGGGAAAGCCTGCGATTACGGCACCGGTAGATATGGCTCAGATATTTTCAAGCGCAGATTTAGTGCTGGCAGCGCGATTAGAAGCGGCAGACGCTACGAATGTGATGCGCATGGCGCAATCGGCATCGGGAGATGCGACGTTCCTGGCATTTGAGCCTTTTGCGGGAGGTTTTGCGGTGTTTGCCGGCGCCGGTTCGCCTATGACGCATGCAATGGGCATAGGAATGCGAGGCGTCGTTTCAGAACAAGAACTGGAGAGAATGGAAGCTTTTTTTCGCATGCGCGGGAGCCCTTGTTTAATAGACCTCTGCCCCATGGCGGACCCCTCCGTTATTGCGTTCGTACAGAGCCGGCCCTATCGTGTCATAGAGTTCAACAACGTCATGGCGAGAAAGATCGATCCGGATGAAATTTTTGAGCCAGCCGCAGGAATCCGACCCATTCGCGAAGGCGAACTGCCACACTGGTCGCGGGTGATCAGCGAGGCGTTTTCAGACGGCATGCCCATCAGTGAGTCGATGGTCGATCTTATGTCCGCCACCTGTAAAGATGTGCATTGCTGGTTTGCAGAGGAGTCCGAACCCGTGGGTGGAGCGGCTATGGCGGTACAAGAAGGAGTGGCGCTCCTTACCGGCGATGCGACCCTACGGTCGGCGCGACGCAAAGGATGGCAAGCACGACTGATTCGGGAACGCCTCGCGGCGGCACAGAGGCTCGGCTGCCAGCTTGCAAGCACGACCGTGTTACCGGGAAGTGCCTCGCACCGCAACTACGAACGGGCGGGCTTCCAGCTTATTTACATGCGGGTGAATGTCATGCGTGAGTTTGGCCAAGATGCTTGAGACTGCTGCTTCTAAAAAGGGCCGGTGCAATCTCCCCGAATATAATTAGCCTTACGGAACAGGATGCCGCCGATATCGCCACAGCCCCCCATACAAGCGCGGTCGCTTTAGATTTAAAGCGCAGCAAGGCACGGATGCCGCGGCGAAGTCAGCACCTGGTTATTTGGCTCGGCTTGATTCCCCTACTGCTTGCCATAGCTGCCTACCGTACCAGTTCGCAGCATGTGTCGAGTGTGGCCGCAACCCTCTCAACAGATGAGTTGATCCGTAGGCTGGATGAACTGCTCTCTACGATTCAAGACGCCGAGACGGGGCAGCGCGGATATCTATTGACCGATGAGACCCAATATCTGACTCCGTTCACCGAGGCGGATACCGAAGTGCAGCGCAAGCTAGCGGATGTTGAAGAACGGAGCCGGCGAAATGGGGTATCGCCAGTTCTGGAGCGGCGGCTTCGCCTTGCAATCGAAGCCAAAATGACAGAGTTGCGGGAGACAGTCGAGCTGAGGAGGAAGAAAGGATTTCGGGCCGCCTTGTCCGAAGTGGAAACCAATCGCGGACAGGTGCTGATGGCCGAAATCCGCAACATTATCGGGCAATTGCGAGATCAGCAGACTGCGACGTTTGAAAAGCGACTGAACGATCAGAGGGCGAGCCAGTTGCGTCTCGACTATGTGCTCGGCACGGGTGTAGGCCTTGGATTTCTTCTTCTGTTTCTCTCGTACCGATTCAATATTCTGTACGTCCGGGAGCGCGACCAGGTAGAACAGGAGATCCGGCGTCTGAATGAGACTCTGGAAGCTCGAGTGCAAGAACGCACAGCCGAATTGGAAATCCGGACAAAAGAACTGGAGGCGCGATCGGCCGAACTACAAAGGTCGAATGCGGACCTCATGCAATTTGCTTACGTCGCGAGCCACGATCTGCAAGAGCCACTGCGAATGGTGGGCAGCTATGTGGGTTTGTTGGCCCGGCGGTATGAGGGCAAGCTCGACGAAACGGCAACTAAGTATATAGCTTTTGCGGTGGACGGCGCGAACCGGATGCAGACATTGATTCACGATCTGCTCATGTATTCGCGAGCCGGAACGCAGGCGGTCAACAAGCGCGCGGTTTCGGCCGGGGACGTGCTTCAAAAAGCGCTTGATAATCTCAGCATTGCGATTCGGGAAAGCGCGGCTGTCGTGCGGCACGGCGACTTGCCACGAATCAATGCAGATGAAACGAAACTCATACAGGTGATGCAAAATCTGATTGGCAACGCAATCAAGTTTCAAAAGCCGGGCGTGCCCCCTGAGATTATGGTTACGGCTACGCGAAACGCGGATGAGTGGCTGTTTACGTTTGCCGATAATGGAATCGGCTTCGATCCCAAGTATCATGACCGTATTTTTCAAGTGTTTCAGCGGCTTCACGGTCTCGGCAAGTATCCTGGTAACGGGATCGGACTCGCTATCAGCAAACGCATCGTTGAGCATCACGGCGGCCGCTTATGGGCCGAATCGCAGCTAGGTCGCGGATCGCAATTCCTTTTTACATTACCCATTGCGAACGCCGATCGGACTGGTAAATCTGGAAGCGCAGAGATTCCGAAGCAAGCAGAGCCCCAGAAACAGTCATGTTAGAACGCATCACACCTTTCCAAATTTTATTGGTCGAGGACAACCCCGGAGATGTAATGCTCACGCAGGAGGCCTTCCAGGAAGGTAAACTCGTTCACAACTTGTCGGTTGCCGCTGATGGCGAAGAAGCCATGGACTTTTTATGCCGCCGGGGAGTGCACGCCGATGCGCCACGTCCGGATCTGATCCTGCTCGACCTGAATCTTCCCAAAAAAGACGGCCGCGAAGTGCTGGCTGAGCTGAAGACGGACCCGGAACTGCGTCACATTCCCGTTATTGTCCTCACGACGTCAGAGGCAGAGATGGATGTATGGAACGCCTATAAACTCCATGCGAACTGTTATCTGACGAAGCCTATTCAGATGAGCGATTTTTTTCGAAAGATCCGTCTGGTTGAAGATTTCTGGCTGACTGTGGTGCGGCTCCCGGCGCGCTAGATCCCAGCCGCGCTGGCGGCTTTCGGCATAGAATCATTCAATGGCCAAATCGCTCTGCGTGGTGATCCTATTGATGGTATCGGCTTCCTTCTCGCCGTTGCTAGTAGCCAGCCCGATCATCTCTACCCGCTATGTCGTTGCCAACTCGATCACGGACAATGTCACGGGCGCGGACATGACAGGCTTGATCGCTACGGAAACGTATGACGGACCATTGCATCCCCTTACGTTTACATCTGTGTGGACAGCGACTGGGCCGACCAGCGGCGCTGCATCGGCAAGCTATGCACGTCTTACTGCCGTCTCAATCTCGGTTAGTGGCAGCGCCAGTAATTCACTGGCTTGGCAGTACTCATCGGACCTCCTCAGCCCGCTCAACTCAATCGAGTTGGACGGCAGCGCTGCGGGGATCTATTTCGATAAAGCGCATTCGACCCCCAGTACTCCGGGGAGCGGCCCGGGAGCCGATGTCGCCTTTAGTCCCAACCTTTTTAATCCAGATGGGCTCGCTGGTATTGTCGTGACATACTCGGACCCCGTCAGTTTGAAGGGAAGTCCCCCACTAAATGATCTATACGCAAAATTGTTGATCGATTTTTCTGCGTTACAGCCTTTTCAGGGGTTACAACCTCAAGATTTCGCGTTCACCCAGCCGACTGATCGCAATGTTGCGCCGGAACCCATATCGTCGCTCTCGACTTTGGTTGGGCTGGCGGTATTCTTCTGTTTATGGCGGGTGCGGTATCGCATGAACCGCGAGCTTGCCTCCCCCTGCAATCACCTTTACGGAAACGCCAAGCACCTACAGTAGTCTCACTAGCGACGGAGTTCGTAGCGGAGGGCGCATGGCTGGAAAAAATACTGCGGTTTTTGGCATTTACCCGAGCCGTGAGATGGCGGAAAACGGCGTTGACCGATTGATTGCGGCTGGTTTTCGCAACGAAGATATTTCTGTTCTTTTGCAGGATAATGTGGGCACAAAGGATTTTGCTCACGAGAAACACACCAAAGCACCGGAAGGAACGGCCACGGGTGCGATCGCGGGCGGCGCGATTGGTGGGGTAATCGGGGGCTTAATTGGTGTCGGGGCGCTCGCGATTCCGGGGGTCGGCCCTCTGATTGCCGCAGGGCCCGTGATTGCTGCGCTGACGGGGGTCGGATCGGGCGGCGTGGTTGGCGGCATTATCGGGGCGCTTGTGGGGATGGGCATTCCCGAATACGAAGCGAAGCGCTACGAAGGACGAATTAAGGAAGGCGGAATTCTGTTGTCTGTTCATTGCGACAACAGTGACTGGATCCCAAAAGCCAAAGAGGTACTGCGCGAGACGGGCGCCGAAGACATCGCATCGGCCGGCGAAGAACGCGCAGATTTTGCTAAATCCGAAAAACCGGTTAGCCGGGGGGCCGGGACAATTTAACTTTAGGGCAACATCTCGCCACCGGTAAGGTCAAAAATCGCCCCGGTAATGTAGCGAGATTCATCCGAAGCTAGAAACACGTATATCGGCGCTAATTCGGCAGGCTGGGCGGGCCGCTCCATCAGGGTGTTCTTTCCGAACTCCTTTACCTTCTTGTCAGGCATCGTGGAAGGAATCAGAGGGGTCCAGACGGGCCCCGGCGCTACCGCATTGGCGCGTACGCCCTGCTTTACGGCAAGGGCCGATAGAGATTTCGTAAAAGTCACAATGGCTCCTTTGGTCGTGGAGTAGGCGAGCAGCGTGGGGCTGGGTTGGTACGCCTGGACCGAAGCCGTATTGATAATTGTGCCGCCTTTTTTCATGCGAGGAAGGGACGCGCGGCACAGATAGAACATTGCGTAGATGTTGGTTCTAAAGGTGTGATCCCACTCCTCGTCGGTGAATTCCTCAATGGAATCGTGCGTCATCTGGTAGGCTGCATTGTTGACTAATAAGTCGAGACCGCCAAGCTCATCGAAGGAGCGTTCGACCAATCGCTTGCAATGGCCCGCGTCCGTAATACTGCCGGGAGCTGTAATTGCTTTGCGGCCCGCTTGCTGTACGAGTCTTGCCGTCTCCCGTGCATCTTCTGTTTCATTCAGGTAAGAAATGACGACATCTGCTCCTTCTCGCGCGTACGCTAGAGCAACGGCACGGCCTATGCCACTATCGGCGCCTGTGATGAGGGCCTTTCTTCCTACCAGCCGTCCGAAGCCCTTGTACGATTGCTCGCCATAATCGGGCTTGTTCCGCATTTCACCGGAGTGTCCCGGCGGCGACTGCTTGGGCTCGTCGAATGGCGGCTTGGGACCCTGCTCTTTCGGGTCCCTGATTTTCTGTTCGCTCTCTTTCGTCTGCACAGCCATAGTGGTGGGACAGGCGCTTCCGGATAAGGTTTCGTCGGACAGTTACGGACAGAGCAGCCGGCGAGACTCTTACATGCTCGCTTTCACGTAAACGCGATCGGGAGCAGCAATGCTGGCGTCTTTGTTCTCCACAACGACTCGGAATGGTTGGAATCCGGACTTCTGTTCAGGCTTTGCGATAAATGTGAGCAGATACTGACGATTCTGGTGCTCCCGTATTTGTTCCAGAAAAGGCTGAAAGGATACTGGAGATCCGAAACCGATCATATAGGATTCACCGCCCGTTTGATCAGACAGCTCCGACAGAAAGTTTTGTCCCCAAGTGGTGCGCCAGAGACTATGACCGTAATGGCCGACGCTTGGATTGTAAATGGTGTAGACCACAACACCCGCTTTTACGGCGGCGTCAATGCCCTTCGTCACGTACGGGTTATCGCGATAAAATCCCCCGCCAAGTCCTTCGATGCCGCTGCTGATCATAACTGCTTCTTTGCGCTCCGCGCCGGAATTGGGCCATTTTTTTATGGCGTCGGCGAGCGATTCATACGGACTCACATCGGCGCCGCCCGGACCCATCGGGAGCCGGATGGCTTTTGCAGCCATAGCGTGATCTCCGGTGAAGCTCTGCGCGATCTGGGTGTACCCGTTTCGCATATAGCCGATTGCAACTTCCGTGCTGGAAGGCAGGGAAGTCACGAAATTTTTCAGTGTCCCGATCTCCGTGCCGAAACTGCTACCGGCAGAATCGTCGATCAAAATCATGAGCTGCATGGATCCGTGTAATGGAACGAATCCGGTAACGGGCCGTTTGTCTTCGTTTTGATACACATTGATATCTTGCTGCTCGACGGACGGAATAGTCTTCTCACGGCGAGGTTCCAACGTTACGACTACGCTCACGGATGTGCCCTGCGCAGCCTGCTGCTTTCCTAGCAATGGAGCCGGCGCCGCGGCCAGACACACGGCCGCTATTGAAATCAGGAATGTACTGCTATCCATACTTTTAGTTTCTCAGTTAGATAACGGCGGCTGTAGAAGTAGCGCGCACGAGCACCTGGCTCTTTTTCTTCGAACAAGCGAGGCGTTCCAAAGACACCGCGAGGTAATGCTCAAACTCCTGTGCCCGGACAGCAGCCGTATGGAAGCGTAACGCTCGCCGCCGCGCGTTTTCACCGATTTGACGACGCCGTTCTTCCGGCATTTTCAAATAAGAGATAACGTCGGCTGTTGTGGCGACCGGCAGAACTTCCGAATGAGGTTGGAAAAACCGGTCGAGGCCGGGCCACTCATCGGTCAGAATAGGGACAGCACAAGCTGCCGCCTCAAAAAGACGCACGCTCGGTGAATAACCCGCCTGGACCATATCGCGCCTGGTGAGGTTTAACGTAAAGCGCTGCGAGTTATAAAAGTTTCTATGATCAGTCGCAGGCAGATGATAGATATGCTCGACGTTGGACGGCCATTGAATGGATTTAGGGTATTGCGGTCCGGCGATT
>DAISJE010000087.1:0-11622 GCA_036821665.1 Bryobacteraceae bacterium
GAACCTCTTTGTTTGCGACGGAAGCATTCTGCCGACACAAGGCTCGGCCAATCCGGGCCTTACGATTCAGTCGCTCGCGGCACGGGCGGCCGATTACCTCATCTCACAAGGGGATAAGATTTTCGAATCCGAAGAGCGCGATATGACATCACCGCCGATTCGAAGAAGACTGGCAGTGGAAGGCGCTTACCTTCACGGCGTGCCGCGGTTCTGGGATTAGGATTGCCTCGCGCGGCTCGGTTTCTCTTTCCATTTGAGCTCGGTCTTACGACCAGCCGTCCACTACGTACATGCGCGATAAATCCCACGCCGAGGAGTAGGCATAAGCGCCAATCTCAGGCACGGCTACGACACTAGGCAATCCCACAAAGCCGGTGACATCCCGCGGGCCGAGCGATTTCCATAGTTCAGTCTTACCGGTCTCAAGGTTGGTTCTCAGTATGGCACCTGGCTTGCCGCCAAAACTCGATGTATACAGATTTTGATCGTCGTAGCTCCAGGCGACTGGAATGGAAGCCGAACGCGCAAGACTGCCGAGAATCTTGCCGGTCGTGAGGTCGGCAGCGGCTAACCCCCCATCTGGAATGAGCCCCGCCAATCGCAATCCATCGCGCGAAACGACGACGTGATCCATATATGGCACGCCCGGGAGCTTTACAGGCCTACCGCTATCCACGAGCTGCATGGCGATCATCGCAGGACTGTTGGGGTACGATCCGCCGACCAGAAGCTTGTTTCCATCCGAACCGGCAAATCTGGCCCACTGATATTGGAACCCGCTGCCTGGAATCTTTTTGGACTGTCCGGGACCAAGCGGTACAAGATTCAAAACGCTGCGATCCTTAGGATCAATCACCAGGACCCATTTTTTGTCAGGCGACAACGCTACCCCGCGGCCGGGGCCCACTCGGATGGTTTCGTGCGTTTGCTGGTTATGGACGAAAGCAGTGTAGTGCTGACCGCCGCCCGCGCCACCTTCGGTGAACAGAAGTAGCTTTCCATCGCTCGAAATGTCCTCCACAAGAGAGAAGTCGAATTTCGAAAGGTCCGTTTCGGTGGAACTGCCAGGGAGTACAGCCATCATGGTCACTCGATAGTCGTCCAGCGAAACGAGCGCTCGTCCGGAATTCGAAATGTCGAGAAGCCGCAATTCGAGGGGCGAATTCGAAATACGGCGAATCCGTCCTTTCTCCGAAACCGCATATAAGCTCCTCTGGGCTCCGACTTTACTAGCGGTGAACCAAATCTCTTCGCCGGATGGCGACCAGGCCAGCCCGTCGATGCTGCTCCATTCGCCGGTCATAAGGCGTGAGGTCCCATTCGAACGGGCGATCCGCACATGTCCTTCGTCATCATCACTGACCGGGTGCTCCAGAAAGGCAACGATACTGCCGCAAGGTGCAACTCGAAGAGAATCAATCCACCCGGTTGATCGATAGATCACATGTCCTGGCGGAAATTCGACAGACGATTGCGCTCCCGCCTGGCGCACAATCGCGAGTTTTCCGCCGCTTCGGTCGAAATCCGCAACTTTGGCCTGCTTCGCAAGAATCTTAGGGCTGCCTCCGGCTATTGGAATGTTCGAAAGAACATTCGGCGGATTCGCATTCATGTTGCCTGAAGCGAATAAAAGATCGCCGCGAGCCGAGACCGCTTCAACCGTGCCCGGCACAAATGGCAGAACTCGGGAAGTGGTGTCTTTAAGATCTAACAGGTAAGTGGTTCGTTCTTCCGGTCTCCATCTCGCAGTGTAGATAATTTTGTTCTGATCCGGCGAGAACCTGGCATTCACGATTTTGCCGGAGCGAAACGTCAATTGATGGAACTTGGGTTCCGTCCGCGAGGTCTCCGCGCTCGACCGCAAAAGCGCGTAGGCGAACACCGACGCCAGCGCGACAACCAGGATGTTGACGGCAGTGAGCGGCTTTAAGAGGCGGCGCAGACCGGATTCCGACGGATTAGATTTCAGCACGGAAGCAGGGGTTGGATCCACCTCGTGGGGAGCCTCTCGCGGAGATGAAAGAGCTGAGGAACCCAATGCAGCAGCAAAGGCATCCGCTTCTTCTGAAACTTCAACAGGCGACAGAAAGCGGTAGCCCAGCCGTGGCAGAGTCTCGATATAACGAGGGGCATCCGCCGAATCGCCGAGCGCTGCGCGCAAACGGTTAATGGCGGTATTCAATCCACTCTCAAAATCGACATAGGTCTCGGGCCACAGCCGGTTGCACAACTCCTCGCGCGTGATGAGTTCACCGGGACGGCTTAGTAACAGCTCGAGAATCTGCAGCGGCTTCGTCTGCAATCGAAGACGAATACCGCGCTTCGACAATTCCCCGGTTTCAGTCTTCAGCTCGAACGAGCCGAATCTGTAAATCCGCCTCGGTAACGTTCGGGTATTTGACGGCCCCGTTTTTCCCGCGCCGGTTGACTCAAGGCCTCTCGAACCTGAGACTACGCCCATATCTCCGCCTGCCTTTGGAGCAGCGTATGTGCAACCAAACGGCCAAGCCGAAATTCCGGCACAGCAGATGATTTGGGTTTACTTACTTAGTCCGCATTCGGCCTGACGTGACGCTTTTGTCTGGTTATGGAACCCAAGTGTCGCAAAACGCGACGCCTCAACCTCTTAACTCGATGGCTTAACGCTGCTCGACGGTGTCGCAGAATCGGCTTCGATTGCGCTTCGCACCTGTATCCTGACTGCTTGGACTTCCGCCTGTTCCGCGTCTCCGAAGCGCCGCTGATGGCGCAAGGTAATCGCGTATTCATTCAACCATTGAGATAGGACTGCACTTCCGCGATTCGAGGCCTTCTCCAGAATCTGGATCGCCGCGCGATAGGCCTGTTCTGCCTGATCGAAATCCTTAGAATGTAAGTACACGGCTGCCAGATTGTGCAGCGTTCTGGCGAGCTCGGCGCTTTGCTGGCCCAGGTGTTTTTCCTGAATTGCCTTTGCACGGTTATACAGGCCAATCGCCTCCCTATCATGTTTTTGAAAGTAGGCTTGCGCCGCAAGATTGCTCAGATCAACGGCTATTTGTGGGTGATCGGAGCCATAACGGGCTGTATCGATTTGTAAAGCTTGTTCGTAGCGGGCGCGCGCCTGCTTGTGATGTCCTTGCTTACTCTGCATTTCGGCGATATTTGAGAGTGTTGCCGCATATCTTGGATTATTCGGTCCTACTGTCTTGAGCCAGATCGCCGAAGCCTTCTCATAAATGCTCGCTGCTCGCTTGTAATCGCTTTCACTCGCAGCAGTTAAGCCAAGAGTGTTCAGCAGAGTAGCAGCCAGGGGAGTTTCCGGACCTACTTCCTGTTGAGCCAGCTTTAGTGCCCGTTCCGCATCTTTCCAAGCCGCATCTGCGTGCCCCATTCTTCGTTCGAGCACGGCAATGTTATTCAGCGTCTCAATACTCTCGGCATCCATTCCCGAACGAAGCTTCAAGCGAATAGCAAGCGACTGGCGAAATGCGCTCTCGGCTTCGGGAAATCGCTCGAGTTGAAAATAGACCAGACCCAAGTTGTTGAAAGTTACTGCCTTGTCCAATGTCGGCGCCGTTTGTACGGCATTCAGGATTTGCATAGCCCGCTGGTTCTGCTCAAGCGCTTGCCTGAAGTGTCCCGTCTCATAGCTCAGGAGGGCCGAATTAATGAGAGCAAGCGCGTACGACTGGCTATTTTCGCCCGATGATTTCCCTATAAGCGCGAAGGCGCGCTCGTAGAGCGATCGAGCTTCACTGTATCTGCCTTGGTTCTGAATACTCAGCGCCAGATTACTGGTTAGCTGCCCAACGATCGGATTATCAAGGGCTTGTGCGGACTCAAGAATGGAATACGACTCACGCAGGAGCCGTTCGGAATCGGCGTATCCACCGCGTTTCTCGGCAATAGTGCCGAGGTTATTCAAAGA
The DNA here is from genome assembly GCA_036821665.1 of Bryobacteraceae bacterium. GTDB lineage: Bacteria > Acidobacteriota > Terriglobia > Bryobacterales > Bryobacteraceae > Bog-105. The sequence continues at coordinate 3,911 of DAISJE010000087.1, forward strand.
AACCGCCATCTCGATTTCCAATGGCTTTGGCAGCCGCTGATTCAATTTCAGAGATTGCCTGTAGTCGTGCTCGGCCGAGCTATAGTCGAGGTTCGCTTGTTTCACTTCGCCGAGCTTATTCAACATCCAGATCGCTCCTGCACTGTTCGCATCCGGCAAACAGGCCAGCCCCGACTCCAGAAGATGCTGCGCCCGGTCATGATCGCCCGCTGAGAAAGCAATAGAAAACTGCTCATGCAAGGTAGCCTCCGGAAGGCATTTGTCGGGGATATTAAGCCCCAGCGCGACGCCCGAAATGACTAACAAGCCGACGCATGAGGAGAAATGAATTTGAAGAGTCGAATGGAGCGGCATAGCTGACGCACTCTCCTTGCTCTCGACCCTAGCCCGCCACTCGCTAACCGTACAATGGATTACGGCTAATTTGCGTATAACCGAATAAATAGCTGAAGCTCTAGGAAATCAATTCGACGACCTATAAGTTTGCGAAAAAATTTACAAACCTAAACTCACTTTCGCCGAACTTAGCGCGTTTTGTAGCGTCTAAATAGCCTGTCACCTTTCGCATGGATCAGGAGAAAGAGGCTCTCGGGAACAATTCAACAAGCGAAATGGTTCGCTTCGGGCCGTTCTCGCTCAATTTACGGACCGGCGAGTTGCGGAAGCATGCGGTCCGCGTCCGGCTGCAAGCCAAACCATTTCAGATCCTTTGCGCGTTGTTGGAGCGGCCCGGGCACGTTATTACGCGGGAAGAGTTGCGCGAGCGGCTCTGGTCATCGGCTAGCACGATCAATTTCGAAAGTGGATTGAATACTGCCATAAATCGTCTGCGCATCGCGCTCAGTGATTCCGCCGAGAGTCCGATTTTTGTCGAGACGATCACGCGCCTCGGCTATCGATTCATCGCGCCATTGGAAAGGCCGCAGCAGGCCACAAACGGCCTCGTGACCGCTGCTGCCGAGCCCGCAGCCCACGTAATCGTGGAACCGTCGAGCGTCCGGATGCCCGGCCGAAGAACAAATCGCCTCCTCCGGTACCTGAAAACATATTGGCCGGTACCTGTTTTTGTTTTGCTGCTTGGCGCAGCAGCAGCGGCTTTGCGTATCGATCAGGCGCGCGAACGCGAGTTGTCGTTTCAGCAAGTAACATTTGAAAAGGGGTTCACGACCGGAGCTCGCTTTGCGCAGGACGGAAGGAACATCGTTTATAGCGCTCGCTGGAACGGTCGTCCAAGTCGTCTATTCCTGACCACCGCTGCGGATGGGCGCTCGCGGGAAGTCGCTGGCCCGGATGCGCGGCTGACGGGTTTTCCTTCGAGCGGGCAGGTTGGATTTTTTACCATGGCCGGCGAATCCAAGAAAATGCGGCTCGAAACGGAACCGCTTACAGGAGGGCCACCGCGGGTGCTTTCAGATCATGCGCAGGGGGCCGATTGGGCAGGCGACGGGAAACTGGCGATTATCACCGCGGATGATTCGTATTCCTCAATCGAATATCCACCCGGCAACACCTTGTATCGATCGACAGCTCGTTTGAACGATTTGCGTATTTCGCCCAATGGCGACTGGCTCGCGTTCGCCGAACACCCCGTTCCCTCAGACGATGGCGGCCAAATCGCGGTTCTCAACGTGTCTTCCAAAGAGTCGCGTGTCATCAGTTCCGGCTGGGAATCTATTGAGGGATTAGCTTGGCAACCTTCCGGACGCGAGGTGTGGTTCACCGCAGCGACCTCTGGAATCGAGCGATCCCTTATGGCCGCTACTCTCGATGGTCATGTTCGCCCTGTCGCGCAGATCCCAGGCGGCATGGAACTCCAGGACGTTAGTGCCTCTGGGAAAGTATTGATTGACCGCAGCACGGAACGAATGATGATGATGCTCGGCAACCTTGATCGAGACGGGCAAAAGGATATCTCCTGGCTCGACTGGTCGCGGGCTGTCGCCATTAGCGCGGATGGACAATCCGTGCTTTTCGACGAAAGCGGCGGTGGAGGCGGGGCGGCGTATAGCGTGTTCATAACTGAAACCGGTTCCACAACACCCAGACGTATCGGAACTGGCCGCGCCATGGATCTCTCGCAGGATGGCCGCTGGGCTCTGGCACAAGATAGCAGCGACGCGACAAAACTCACGCTCATTTCTACAGACAACGGCCGGCACCAACCGGTTCAAAGTGGAGGTATCGCCTATCGCTGGGCTAGATTCATTCCCGGCCAACTGGGAATGGTTTTTGCCGGATCATATGCCAATCAACCGCTCCGGCTTTACAAGCAGCTTTTGCCGAATGGGCCGGTCACACTCATCTCTGCCGATGCCTTGATGGATGCACCGGTTTTGTCGCCTGACGGACGACTTGCGGTCACCGCTGATCCGGTAAAAGGCATCGTCGCTATCGACTTGCTACACGGCCACGAACGTAAACTGCCCCTGACAAGACCCGCTTATCCGGTCGTTTTCAGTGGAAATGATGAAGTCGTAACCTCCAGCGTTCAAAATCGCACGATTGTATTGAGCCGCCTGATACTGAGCACTGGAGCGCTGATCCCATACAAACGTATCGAAATGACAGATGCGCCGGGCATCACGGAGACCCTCCCGGTCTATATATCCAGGAACTTGCATACGCTCGTTTACTCGCGGGTGCAAAGCCTCTCAAACTTGTTTGTCGTATCCGGTTGGAAGTGAGTTTTTTTTCGAACGAAGAACGTATGCTCAAAATCCATCGCATCGTTGCAGGTTTCGCGGCGGCGCTGCCGGTTAGCATTTGCCTGTTTTCCGTTAAAGCACGTCCAGCGCAAGCAGATGTCTCGCAACTGATAGCGCAGGGACGCCAGCTCAGTATGCAGGGCGACCAGCAGGGCGCTTTGGAACAGTTCCGGAAGGCGATACAGTCAGCACCCGAATCATTCGACGCGAACCTCTCGATGGGAACAACCCTCGACCTGCTTGGAAGATACTCGGAAGCACAACGACATATACATAAGTCGATTGAGGTTGCGAACGATGCCGAAGCCAAGACGCAGGCGGCGCGGGCGATGGCGGTCTCCTTCGCGTTTGAACGCAAACCGGCAGAAGCAGCCAAATTCGAAAAGCTGGTTTTTGATTCTCATCTCGCAGCAGCAAGTTATACGCGGGCCGCGGAGATCGGGGACGAGTTGGCGCGTATTTATCTTGAGTGCGGTCAACTCGACCAGGCGTATGACTGGTATCAGCGCGCTTATAACACGGCTTTAAAAAAGCCTGGCATCACGGCGCAGGATAAGGATCTGTGGGGCTTTCGTTGGGAGGCCGGGCAAGCACGGGTCGCTGCCCGGCGCGGAGAAAACGAGATTGCGGCTAAAGAGGTGGCAGCCGCAAAAGCATTTGTGGACAGGCTGCACGATCCGCAACAACAAGCCTTCCTGCCGTATCTCTCGGGTTATCTCGCCTTTTATGCGCAAGATTATCCGTCAGCAATAACAGAATTGAAAAACGCGAATCAGAAAGACCTTTTTGTGCTTCACCTGCTCGCACGCGCGTATGAGAAAGTGAACCAGAAATCGGAGGCGGCAGGCATTTGCAACAACATACTAAGCTTCAACACGCATAACATTGCAAACGCATTCGCACGTCCCGCCGCACAACGCATATTAGGGCGCCACGAAGCCGGTCATATCGTTAGTGCTCCGGTCGCCGCGCTCAATGTTATTTAGTCTTCCTGATCCGGGAAAGATGTGGTGGGGCAGCTCCCTGAGCTGCGCCGGGCGCCCTCGCCCGGCTGTTCGAGAATTCAACAATTCAAACGAGGCCGACGAGGCGTCTTAAACGAGGCCGGCGAGGCGTCGCGGATTCTCGCTCCATCAAAACTAAATGACATTGGTCGCTGCGCTCCCAGCTCCGAATGACCGCATTCTTGAATCCGAGTCATAGGCGAAGCGATTGGAGTTTCAGCCCTGCTATCGAATCGGCGGGAAACGCTACTAGTACATTCGCGCCTGCGAATTGTGCGAGCTAACAATATCGCCTTTGGTGAATCTCCACAGTTAGGACCCGCTCGAAGGGTTACGTGTGAACAACATTGGAGGTTTTTTATATATGCATGCGAGGGCACTAGTCCGGCTAACGGTTTTGAGCGGCTTATTTGCGGGCGCTGCGATGTGTCTGCTAGCTCAGGATGAAACACATCACTTCACGGCAAATGTCGGCGGCGGCTTCACAACTGCGACCGGCCGCTTGTCAAATAACCTGGATTATGGCGGCAATCTGGAAGTCGGCGCAGGTTTCAATTTCAATCAGTATCTGGGTGTCCTGGGAACATTCTCCTTCCAAGGCCTGGGAGTTACGCGAAGCGCTTTAGACCGTCTGAACGAGCCCGATGGGAATGCAAGGGTGTACACCTTGACCATCGATCCGAAAATCTCGTTCCCGCTAGGATCGCGCGCCAGCTTCTATATTCTTGGCGGCGGTGGTTGGCTGCGGCGCACTGTGCAATTCACGCAACCGGTAATTGCTCCTACCTACGTTTACGATCCCTGGTGGGGGTATATCGGACCGATCTTCGTTCCGGCTAACCAGGTTTTAGGTAGCGTCAGTCAGAATGCCGGCGTGTGGGACATCGGAGGAGGCGTAAATATTCCTCTTCGGCATTCGGGATGGAAGGTGTATGTTCAAGCGCGTTATTATGACGGCCTGACGAACAACACGCATACCTCAGTTGTTCCTATCACCGTTGGCCTGCGCTGGTAAGCAAACAGCACAAAATTAAAGCGCGGCCACAGGCGACTGCAAGCAAGACGCGTTTATCCAACCCAATTCTTCAAGCCTGCGAAGGATGACTGCGAGGCTCTCCTCCGGAGTCTGGTTTCCGGAATTAACGTAGACGTCGGGGTGGAGTGGTGGCTCGTACGGATCGGAAATGCCGGAGAAATGCTCAATTTGTCCGGCGAGAGCACGTCGGTAAAGGCCCTTGACATCCCGGCGAACAAGCGTATCGAGAGGGCAATCGACAAAAACCTCCAGGAAATTTGGCAGTTTCTTGCGCATCTCCGCGCGCGCCTGCCGGTAAGGAGAGATAGCCGCCACGATCGAGATAATGTTGTGACGATTCAGCAATCCAGCGATATAGCCGATCCGGCGGATATTTTCGTCACGATCCTCCTTGGAAAAACCTAACCCTTTGCAAAGTTCTTCTCGCACAACATCGCCGTCGATCAATTGATGCGGAAGTGACCACTGCTTCAAATACGCGGCGAGTTTGTTTGCCAGCGTCGATTTTCCGGATCCGGAAAGCCCGGTAAACCAAATAGTCCAATCCTGCCGCGATGCGGCTGAATATTTACGTCTAACTTCGAAATCAGTCATCCCTGAAAGCACCGGGCCAATACGAACGTTCCGAACAGCTAATGCCGTCGAGAACCATCGTACTTCAGGCGGCGACATCTCTCATTGAAGGATAAAGGACGGATTGAATTGAAAGCCTGTTATACTGCTCCGTGCCTCTTCGGGGGACAACAGAAAAGCCCCGGCAAGGTTATGGGAGTTGCTTCATATGGCACACAATCGGAGAAGTTTTTTAACGACTCGCACCCTTATCGGATCCTTCGCCGCCGCTTCGATTGCGGTTATAGGTGGTTGGGCCGCCACCGAACATCAACCCGCTAAGGTGGAGAGACTCAGCCCGGCAATCAATCAAATTGTTCCGCAGCAGGCCACGTTAGAGCGCGTGGCTACCGGATTTAAATGGGTGGAAGGACCCGTATGGATTAAAGCGGGATATCTGCTGTTTTCCGAAATTCCCAGCAATAGCATTCGCAAGTGGACTCCCGGAGAAGGAGTGACAATCTTTCTGCAACCGAGCGGTTATCAGGGGGCGGCGCCTTACGGAGGCCCGGAGCCCGGCTCCAACGGCCTCACAACTGACCGCCGGGGCCGGCTAACAGTTGCGGGACATGCCCAGCGAGATATCTATCGGTTCGAAACGATGGATCCGCATGGCCAGATCACGATCCTGGCAAACGCCTACAAAGGCAAAAAACTCAACAGCCCCAACGATTTGGTATACAAGTCCGACGGATCGCTCTATTTCACCGATCCGCCGTATGGTTTGCGGACGCAAAGCGATCAGGACCCGCAAAAGGAATTAAAGATCAACGGAGTATATCGCCTGCCCGGCGCGCTTGAGCTAAAGCCCGGGTCCGCGCCCGCAAATGGAAAGCTCGAGCTTGTTCTCAGCGATCTGCCGCGGCCGAACGGTATTGCCTTTTCACCGGATGAAAAGTACCTCTATGTGGACAATTCTGCTCCCAAAAAGTTTTGGATGCGGTATGCGGTCAAGCCGGACGGATCAGTCGGTGAACCGAAGCTGATTTTCGACGCAACCTCCGACAAACGAAGTGGCGCTCCCGATGGAATGAAAGTGGATCGTACAGGAAACCTCTACAGTGCGGGCCCCGGCGGTGTTTGGATTTTTTCAGCCGAAGGTCAGCATATTGGAACCATCGACATGCCGGAGTCTGTCGGCAACCTGGCATGGGGCGGCGCAGATATGAAAACGCTCTATATCGCTGCAAGCAGCAGTATCTATCGGATCCAATTAAGCACTGCCGGTCAAGCACCCGGTCTTTAGCGGCCTTCGCCTACAGCCCCGAAAAAATCGGGGATACTCCGGGCTGGCATCCGAATCATCGCAGTGTCCGATCGGCAGGCGTGTCCCCGATTTTTCCGGTCCGTAGAATAGAAATATATGCCAATTAAGGTAGGTATTAACGGCTTCGGCCGTATCGGGCGAAATGTCGTCCGCGCGGGATTGAATAATCCGCAAATTGAGTTTGTCGCTGCGAACGATCTGACCGACACGAAGACGCTGGCCCACTTGCTGAAGTACGACTCGATACTCGGCCAACTGGATGCCGATATTAAGGCGGAGGGCGACAGCCTCTCGGTGAATGGCAAGAAGATCAAGATTTTTGCGATTAAAGACCCGGCTGAAATTGACTGGACGAGTTTGGGCGCTCAAGTTGTGGTTGAGTCCACTGGGCGGTTTACCGACGCGAATGATGCGAAAAAACATTTGCGTGGCTCGGTAAAGAAAGTCATCATTTCAGCGCCCGCGAAGAATGAAGACGTGACCATCGTGCTGGGCGTCAACGACAAGATGTACGACCCCGCGAAACATAACATTATTTCGAACGCGTCTTGCACCACGAACTGCCTCGCGCCGGTCGTGAAGGTTCTGAACGATACCTTCGGTATCGAGAAGGGCACCATGACGACCGTTCACAGTTATACGAACGATCAAAACGTGCTCGACTTTCCGCATAAGGATCTGCGTCGCGCGCGCGCCGCTGCTTTGAACATCATTCCGAGTTCGACGGGCGCCGCAAAGGCCATCGGTCTCGTGGTTCCGGAACTGAAGGGCAAGCTCGATGGCTACGCAATGCGCGTGCCGACGCCGAATGTCTCTGTTGTGGATTTCGTCGCAGTTTTGAAGAAACCCACGACAACAGAAGAAGTGAACTCCGCTCTGAAAGGAGCGTCGAACAATTCGCTAAACGGCGTGCTGGCCTATACGGAAGACCCCGTGGTTTCGAGCGATCTTTTGCACAATTCGAACAGTTCGATTGTCGATGCCGAGCTCACGAAAGTGATTGGCGGCAACCTGGCGAAGGTTGTTTCCTGGTACGACAACGAGTGGGGCTATTCGAATCGCATTGTCGATTTGATCGGGTTCTTGGG
>DAISJE010000088.1:0-11417 GCA_036821665.1 Bryobacteraceae bacterium
ACGATCACATCCTGTCCGTTCGTTATGCCGCCCTCCAGGCCGCCTGCACGGTTCGATCCGCGCCGGAACTCGCGATCCGTTTTGTCGTAGTGAATCGTGTCCTGAACCGCAGAGCCGTACGACTCCGAGCCTTCTTCGGCCGCCCCGAGCTCGGCCCCCTTCACGGCCTGAATGGAGACGATTGCTTGCGCCAGGCGTCCATCGAGCCGCGTATCCCATGCAATGTGCGATCCCAGTCCTGGCGGAAGGCCGTGCGCTACTACTTCAAAGATGCCGCCAACTGTGTCTCCGGTGCGATAAGCATGATCGACGGCTTCCTTCATACGTGCTTCGGTCGCCGGATCGACGCAACCAAGCAAGACCTCGTCACGCTCGCTCAGTGCAACAATTTCGTCCCAGGCCGCCGGACGTTCGAGCCGCACGGGCCCAACCCGAATGACATGGCTCAAAACCTCGATCCCAAACTGTTTGAGCAACGTTTTGGCGAGTGAACCGGCCGCTACACGCGCCGCAGTCTCGCGAGCGCTTGCCCGTTCCAAAACATATCTTGCTTCCGGAAAATTGTACTTGATGGCGCCTGCCAGATCGGCATGGCCGGGCCGCGGCCGGGTCACCGGTCTCTCTTTGCCCGGTTCAGCCGCTTTGGCGTCGATTGGGAGCGTGCTCGTCCAGTTTTTCCAATCCTTATTCTCAATGAGAATCGCGATAGGCGACCCGATGGTTTGCGAATGCCGGACGCCGGAAACGATGTGTGCGCGGTCGGTTTCGATCTTCATTCGCCCACCGCGCCCATACCCCTGTTGCCGTCGCCAGAGTTGGCGGTCCATATAATCGAGCGATACGGGAACTCCCGCCGGAAGCCCGGTTACGATAGCGACCAGACATTCGCCGTGACTCTCTCCAGCGGTTTCAAAGCGCAGCATCGGAAGACTTTATGGTAACGAACCCTCGAATTTAGCAGCCGAGGGCGGCGACAGAAGGCGCGAACGTCTTCCCAGCTTTACGTGGGATAATCGGGCAGGCGGAAGAGCCGTGCTTGTAGCTGATTCGAACCGCACCGGCGCAGTCCAGACAATCATACGGTCGGCACGCAGACGCCGAGCCTGCATGCTTGCGCTAGAAGAGTCCGGCCTAGCGCTTTGTCTCATCCTATGCGGCGTGCTCCTCATGCTCGTGCTCGGAACCCAAATTCTTCACTGGTACTGGCTGGCGGTTTTAGGCATTATCGGAATCGGCATCGCCGGATACCGGGTATATATCCGGAGATTGCCTCCGTATCGTGCCGCGCAGCTAATCGACAGCCGCTTAAAACTTAGCGACTCCTTATCGACAGCCTGGTTTCTGCTATCGGAGAAGCCACGCCGGCAGGATGCGGCGGCGCGGTTTCAAATTGCACGCGCAGAACAAATCGCGGCCGGTGTCAATGCTGCCGGAATTTTTCATTTTCGCGGCGGACGTGCCTGGGCGGGGGCAGGCGCTCTTGCCGCTGTAGCTTTTGGCCTGTTCACCGTTCGCTATTTAGTCACGAGTAGCCTGAGTATTCAGCAGGCGATCGTTCCTCTCCAGATGGGCGGAACCATCGAGCGAATAGAAAGCCGGCTAGGACTGCAGGGGCGAAGAGATCACCAGCCCGGATCGCAACGTCCACAGGGCGACTTTCCGGCCCCAACCAACCAGGCGAATAAGCAAACGGGCGTGCTAAGCGGCGAGCGAAATATGGAGTCAGGCCGGGAAAACGAAGCAAAGATGTCAACCGGTGCAAGCGGAACGAAAGCCCAGCCGGACGAATTCCACAACCAGGCGCCGCCGGGTCAGATGCGATCGCAGAACGGCATCTCGCAGGCTTCACAACGACCCAGCGACACTCAATTGCCTCAAACAGCCTCCCGCGACAGAGCCTCGCAACAAATTGCGAATAAAGAGGACGAACCGGGATCGAACGATCAGAACTCCCCGGGGCTCGTGGATAAGGTAAGGGAGGCACTCTCGAGCCTTATGGCCAAGTTGCATCCGAAGGAAAGCCAGAATGCAGATCAAGGCAATAAAGGTTCGGCGCAGGATAAAAAGGGCGATCAGATGGCGGCGGCCAAGGACCGAAACGGCAATTTGCAACAGAACGCTCGCAACAGTCAGTCTTCGCAGGAACAGAACAATGTAGGAGCTATGGGCGGCCGGACAACCGAGAAGGCCCAGACCTCGCAGAACCAGAGCAGCGATGACTCATCCGACCAAAAGAGTGCCAGCAGCCAGTCCGGTATCGGCCACACGAACGGGGATAAGGGCATCAAGGACGCCGAACAGCTAAAGGCAATGGGCAAACTGGCGGAGATCATTGGCAGACGCTCAGCAAATTTGACCGGCGATATTACGGTCGAAACCTCCTCCACAAACCAGCAATTGCGAACGCAATATTCCGGGCGTATTGGCGAACACGCGGATCTCGGTCGTGAAATCAATCGCGATGAGATTCCGGTGATGTATCGGGATTATGTACGCGAGTACATGCAACTTGTTCACAAGCAGGCGGAGCAGCAGCGCTAGGAGACCCATTGGACGGAGAACTTATTGCAACACTGACGCACGACGATTTCAAGGCTGAGATTTACAGCCTGAGCATACCGGGCGAGTTCAAGGTGGTATACAGCGCACCCGGCGGCGCGATGCTCGAAGAATTGCCGTTAACGGGAATCAGCTCTTATCGGCAACGTGAGCCGGAGATCATGGAGCGGCTGCATCAGTTATCCCACGGGGCGGAGCCCGCCACAAACCCCGATCGCGGAGATCCGGGCGAATACTGAACTGCAGCCGGAGAAGAATTTCAGGCAAATAAAAAGCCCGCCGGGCTCTTGCGAACCAAGCGGGCTGAATCCAACAAATGGCGGGCGAGGCATGCCTCGCCCCTACGAAATTAGTAATCCATGTCGGGGCCGTGGCCACCGGGCATCGGAGCGGCCGGCTTCTTCTCGGGCACTTCCGCAATCATCGCTTCGGTGGTCAGCATTAAAGCGCTGATCGAAGCCGCATGCTGCAGTGCCGAGCGGGTGACCTTGGTTGGATCGATCACGCCGGATTTCACCAGGTCTTCGAACTGACCGGTAGCGGCGTTAAAGCCGAAGTTGTTTTCGTTGCTCGATCGAACCTTTTCGGTAACGATCGCGCCTTCAAAGCCCGCATTGCCGGAAATCTGGCGCAGAGGCTCTTCGGTTGCCTTCCGGATGATATCGACGCCGATCTGCTCGTCGCCATCAGCCTTCAGATTCTGAAGAGCTTTGCCCGCGCGAAGCAATGCAACACCGCCGCCCGGAACGATACCCTCTTCAACGGCCGCGCGAGTGGCATGCAGAGCGTCTTCGACGCGAGCCTTCTTTTCCTTCATTTCGGTCTCGGTGGCAGCACCGACCTTGATGACCGCAACGCCGCCGGCGAGCTTGGCAAGCCGTTCCTGCAGCTTTTCACGATCGTAGTCGGAGGTAGTCTCCTCAATCTGATTGCGGAGCTGCTTGATGCGGCCTTCGATGTTCTTCTGGGTTCCGGCTCCGTCCACGATGGTGGTGTTGTCCTTGTCCACCGTGACGCGCTTTGCCCGGCCCAGATCTTCCAAACGAACCCCTTCCAGCTTGATGCCCGTCTCTTCCATCAGGGCCTTCCCGCCGGTCAGGATCGCGATGTCTTCCAGCATCGCCTTGCGGCGATCGCCGAATCCGGGAGCCTTTACGGCGCAGGCATTCAGGGTTCCGCGCAGCTTGTTGACCACCAGCGTAGCCAGCGCCTCGCCTTCCACTTCCTCGGCGATGACCAACAGCGGCTTGCCAGAGCGGGCAATCTGCTCGAGCAGCGGCAACAGATCCTTCATGTTGCTGATCTTCTTTTCGTGGATCAGGATGTAGGGATCTTCGAGAACCGCTTCCATGCGATCCGGATCGCTGACGAAATAAGGAGACAGGTAGCCACGGTCGAATTGCATGCCATCGACGGTCTGCAACTCGGTCGACATCGTCTTGGATTCTTCGACTGTGATAACGCCGTCCTTACCTACCTTGTTCATCGCTTCCGCAATGATGTTGCCGATCGTGGGATCGCCATTGGCGGAAATCGTTCCCACCTGGGCGATCGCTTCACCCGATTGAGCAACGGGTTTGGAAAGCTTTTTGACTTCTGCGACAACCGTCTCGACAGCCTTTTCAATACCCCGCTTCAGCGCCATCGGATTGGCGCCCGCGGCTACGCTCTTAACGCCATCACGGAAAATCGCCTGGGCCAGGATGGTCGCTGTTGTCGTGCCGTCACCGGCAATGTCGGAGGTCTTCGAAGCAACCTCGCGCACCATCTGGGCGCCCATATTTTCCAGCGGGTCCTTCAGCTCGACTTCCTTCGCAACCGTGACGCCGTCTTTCGTAATGGTGGGCCCGCCGAACTTCTTTTCGAGAACGACGTTCCGGCCTTTGGGGCCGAGCGTCACTTTCACGGCGTCGGCAAGCTGATTCACGCCGCGAAGAATCGCCGCGCGCGAACCCTCGCCATAAATAATCTGTTTTGCAGCCATTGTCCTTTAATTCCTCCTTATTTCGCCTTTGCCGAAGACGCGGCATTGCTCAACACGCCGAGAATCTCGTCTTCACGCATGATCAGGTACTCGGTTCCATTCAGCTTGATATCGCTGCCGGAATACTTCCCGAACAGAATGCGGTCGCCAACCTGCACGTCCATAGGTTGCAGTTGGCCATCGTCGCTTCTCTTGCCTTTGCCAACAGCGACGACTTCGCCCTGTTGTGGCTTTTCCTTTGCAGAATCCGGGATGATGAGACCACCAATCATGGTCTCGCCCTCTTCAATCCGTTTCACCACGACACGGTCGTGTAGCGGACGAATATCCATATCCAAAAACCTCCAGTAATTTGGTAACGAACAGATCTTAGGATTGATCTGGCCAGATCGGGCTCTAAGCGATGCCCGGTCACCCATCGGTAGTTTTAGCACACTTCACGGTAGAGTGACAAGGGACCGTCGTAAGTATCTGAAAATACTATAAATAAATTTATGGCAGTCAAAGACATGATGAGGCTGTACTAAGATTTTCTACTCTTTGCATTGATATCCGGTGGCTGATATTCTGGAAGCGTCCAGTTCTCTATCAGATGCGGCGAATCTCTGTTTTTTTGGCCATAGCCGCAATACTCCTCACGGCTGCCGTTGGCTACACCTACAAATTACGTTTGGATAAGGCGCGTTCCCGCCATACGATTCCGGTTCCGCATATCAAAGTTGGCGATGAAGGGATCGCTCAGGACTGGCGCGAAGAAAAAACCGACGACAAAACCGGCAAGCCGATTATGCGCGCCGTTGCGGCTTCGTTTGAAGGTACGCACGACCCATCCACGTTCGAACTGAAGGGCGTCAAAATAAAGCTGTACGACAAGAGCGCCAATTCTTACACGTACGTCCAGAGCGATAAGGCTCTTTTTGATGAAGGCAGCGGGCTACTGACCTCGCAAGGGCCGGTTCACATTGTCATCAATGTACCGGCGGATAAGAACGCTGAAGATCCGAGCGAAGCCAAGAAGCGCGTTCAAGTGACGACTTCCGGCGTGAAATACGAAACGAAAACGGGCAAGGCGACCACCGACCAGCCAGCTTCGTTCGTGTTTTCTCAAGGCGATGGGCAGGCGGTCGGGGTCGATTACGATCCGAATACGAAATTGTTGCACCTGAAATCGCAAGTTGCGTTGGACTGGATCGGCAACGGACCGGTTGACAGAAAGATGCACGTCGAGGCCGGCGATCTGGTTTACAACGAAGCCGAAGGAAAGGTCTACTTGTCGCCGTGGTCGAAGATGCAACGGCAGACCACCACGATCCAGGCCTTGAATTCGGTGATCACGCTCGAGGACGGCGTGCTGCATCAAATCGACTCGGACCATGCATTTGGAACCGACAAACGGGACGACCGCCAAACCAGCTATTCAGCGGATAAGATGACCGCCATGTTTGACGATGACGGCAACCTGGTCCAGATTGTGGGCGACAAGAACGCGCGAGTAGTTTCGAGCCAGCCATCGGCGCGAACCGTGCTCACGGGCGAACATGCCGACTTACGTTTCGTGATTGCCGCAACGCAGCGGAACGGACAACCGGCGAATGACAGCCAGCTTCACGAGGTCCTGGCGGACGGCCACGCGGTGGCTGAATCGACTCCGTTGCCCCAACCGGGCGTGCAGTTGCCGGAGACGCGTATTCTGCGCAGCGAGCATATCGAGCTTGAAATGAGACCGGGCGGTCAGGACGTACAGGAAATACGCGCGCCCTCGCAAGCGCAGCTCGAATTCAAGCCGAACCGTCCGGATCAATCGCATCGGATTCTGGATGCCTCGCACTTGCGCGTGGTATACGGAGCGGGAAGCTACGTCGACACGTTTTACGCCTGGAACGTCGCTACTCATACCGACAAACCGGCGAATCCGGCAAAGGACAAACCGAAAGACGGCAACGCGACGCCGGCTGCGCCGGCACTTACCTGGAGCGACGCGCTGGTGGCGAAGTTCACGCCTAATACGAACCAGATTGCAACGATCGATCAAACGGGTAATTTCCGCTATCAGGAAGGAGATCGAAAGGCCTGGGCCAAGAAGGCGTTTCTGGAGCAGACCATCAATCGCATTACCTTGACGGACGGGGCACACGTGCTGGACGATACCGGTTCAGCAACGGCGGATAAAATTGTGATGAATCAGGCCAACGGCGACATGGATGCGATTGGTCATGTGCTTTCGACACATGCGCCCGATCATAACGAGAAACCTGGAACGTCCATGCTGGATGCCACGCAGCCGATGCAGGCGCAGGCGGACCGGATGGAGACTCGCGAGGACAACACCAAGGTTTTCTACAGCGGCCATGTCGTGATGTGGCAGGGCGCGAACCGGGTCTCGGCAAATCAAATTGATGTAGACCGCGATGCGCAATCGCTGCATGCGAAGGGAAACGTTGTAAGCGAACTGGTCGATAACAAATCGAACGGTCAGGATAAGCAGCAGGCCGCTGCCGATCCTCCGCCCATATTTACCGTGGTGCGCGCGCCCGAACTGTTCTATCGGGATGACACTCGCGTCGCGCTTTATACCGGCGGCGCAAAACTGGTTCGCGACAAAATGACCGTCACATCAAAAGAGATCCGCGCATTTCTCACGCCGAAGACAAAAGATAACAGCGACCAATCGTCACTCGATCATGCCATCGCGAACGGCGATGTTCAGATTTCACAGGTGGTTTCCCCAACACGGACACGAACCGGCACCGCGGAACATTGCGAATACTATACGAAAGACGATAAAGTGATCCTGAACGGCGGCACCCCGCAGATGCACGACAGCCTCAAGGGAATTACAAAGGGGCGCCAGCTCACTTATTTCAGTGATGACGATCACCTGATTGTGGAAGGCCAGAAGAATCAGGTAGCGGTCAGTCAGATGCGAAAAAATTAAATGATCACCGATCCGGGTATCGAACAATACATGCATGGGCTGCTTCCGCCGCGCGACGAAGTGGTGGCCGAGATCGAGGCGTACGCGGCAAAGCACAACATTCCGATTGTCGGACCGGCGGTAGCGCGCTTTCTGTCCAGCCTGGTGATGATGACCGGCGCTAAGCGAATTTTTGAGCTTGGGTCTGCGATCGGCTATTCGACGATCTGGCTGGCGCGCGCTGCAGGGCAGGATGCAGAAGTGCATTACTCAGACGGCGACCCAGCCAAGGCCGAACGGGCGCAAGGATATTTTGAACGCGCCGGCGTCGCTGCGCGAATCCGCGTGCACGTGGGCGACGCGCTCAGTGCTTTAGCCGCTACACCCGGCACGTTCGACGTAATTTTCAACGATGTCGACAAGGAAGGCTATCCCGCGGTGCTCGATGCCGTACCGGACCGGATCAAGAAAGGCGGCTTGTTCATTACCGACAACACGCTTTGGCACGCGCGCGTGCTCGACCCGAAGGAAGACACCGACCGCGCGGTATGCCTGTTCAATCAGCGTCTATTTGGCTCGCCACAGTTCTATGTCACGCAAGTACCGATTCGCGATGGCGTCTCGGTAGGCATACGTTTGTAAGCAAAGGACATCTGCCATAGTCTTAACTTAGGACGTATGGAATCCACCCTCGCGTCCCTCATCACCGCGGCCGAGCAGGGTGACGACTCCGCAGCCGATACGCTGTTTGCGAACCTCTACGCTGAGTTGCACTCGCTGGCGAAACGCGAGCTTGCACGTCGTGGCAAGGCATCGACCTTAGGCGCAACTACACTTCTACACGAGGCCTATCTCGACATCGCCGGGAGGAGCGGTCCCTCGTTTCCGGACCGGGCGCGATTCATGAGCTATGCGGGCCGTGTGATGCGCGGACTGATTATCGATCATGCCCGCAACCGCCGCACTCAGAAACGCGGTAACCAGTTCGAGATCACTTCTATCGGCACTGAGGCCATTGATAACTCCGTCGATGAAAAAGAGCTAACCCGAATCGGCGAAGCTCTCGACGAGCTTGCAGAATTGGAACCTCTGCTCGTCGAAGTGGTCGATTTGAAATTTTTCTGCGGTTTCTCCTTCGCCGAAATTGCCGCTATGCGAGGTGTATCGGAACGCACCGTGCAACGGCATTGGGAAAAGGCCCGCATTTTTCTTCACCGGAAGCTGCGGAATACGTCGATATAGAACGCCATGTCCACCCTGACTCCAGAATCATGGCGGGCGGTAAGCCCATATCTGGAAGAGGCGCTCGGGCTACCCGAATCAGAGCGGGCTGCATTCGTGGCGTCACTTCAGCGCGAGAACCCAGTCATGGCAGCCCTCCTACAGAAACTGCTGGAGGAGCATACGGTACTCAGCGGAGAGCGCTTTCTCGAACAAGCCCCCGCAGCGTTTTCGGGTCTGGAAGGATTGGCGGGGCAAGCGATCGGAGCGTATACATTGATTTCCCCGCTCGGACAGGGCGGCATGGGAATCGTGTGGCTTGCCGAGCGCAACGACGGGCGTTTTGAGCGTCGCGCGGCGATTAAATTTCTCAGTCTCGTACTAAGACGCGGCGAGGAGCGATTCAAGCGGGAAGGCAGCATTCTCGGCCGCCTGGCTCATCCACACATCGCCGAGCTTCTCGATGCCGGTGTTTCTCCGGCGGGACAGCCGTATCTTGTGCTCGAGTACGTTGACGGGGAACACATTGACGAGTACTGCGATCGGCGTGCTCTGCGAGTCGAAGCGCGCATTCGCCTTTTCCTCGACGTCCTGGATGCCGTCGCACACGCTCACGCGCATTTAATTGTGCACCGCGATATCAAGCCGTCGAATGTGCTGGTCACAGCCGCCGGTCAGGTAAAGCTGCTGGATTTCGGCATCGCCAAACTGCTGGAAGATGATGGGGGCGCCGACGCCGCTACATTGCTAACGCTCGAAGCTGGAACGGCACTAACACCGGAGTACGCGGCGCCTGAACAACTGACTGGCCAGCCGGTGACGACCGTTACGGACGTCTACGCACTGGGCATTTTATTCTACGTGCTGTTGACCGGCCGCCATCCGGTCGAGACGACGACACGCTCCCCGGCGGAGCTGGTAAAAGCGATTGTGGAGATTGAGTCACAGCCGCTGGCTCGTGCCGCGAAGGCAGCGGGAACGGAGGCGGCTTTGGCGCGCGCCACAACGCCTGAGAAACTTCAACGCGCGCTAAGCGGAGAGCTTGAAACGATTGCCGCAAAGGCGCTCAAGAAGAACCCGGAAGAACGATATGCTTCGGTTGCCGCGTTTTCCGACGATCTTCGCCGGTATCTGAACTACCAGCCTATTAGCGCGCGCCCCGATACGCTTGCTTATAGAGCTGCCAAATTCGTTCGAAGAAATCGGATCGCAGTGGCGCTTGCGGCTCTGGCCTTGATCGCAGCGGCTTCGGGACTGGTCGGTACGATAACGCAGTCCCATGCCGTACGCGCGCAACGCGATTTCGCGCTTAGACAGCTCTCACGCGCCGAAGCCATTAACGATCTCAATTCGTTTGTCCTTTCCGATGCTGCGCCTTCCGGTAAACCATTCACGGTGGATAGCCTGCTAGCGCGGGCGGAGCAAATTGTCGAGCGTCAGTCCGGCACCCCCATTAGTCGCGTGGAGTTACTGATTTCAATAGGGCGTCAATACACCGTTCAGGACGAATACGCCCGCGCCCGTCCGTTGTTGGAGGAAGCGTATCGACTCTCCCAGGCATTGGCGGATCCGTCTACGCGCGCGCAAGCCTCGTGTTCTCTGGCTCAAACGTTGTCCAGACAGGGCGAACTCGGGCGTGCCGACGAACTGTTCCAGCAAGGGACGCATGCATTGCCGGCGGACTCGATATTTGCTATGGACCGCGCCGGTTGTTTGCTACGCGGCAGCGAAGTAGCACGAAACCGTGGCGATGTACAAACCGCAATTGCCCGTGCTTTAGCAGCACAAGCTCAGATTCGAGAATCGCCTTACTCTTCCGATTTGATGGAACTCGATAGCCAAATCACGCTGGCCAGCGCATACAGCGAAGCCGGACGCCACCGCGAGGCCGGGTCCGCGTTTGGCGAGGCCGCCGCGCGACTGCGTGTACTTGGCCGAGACGATACACAGATGGCCAGTACAGTTTTTAATAACTGGGGCGCCGGCCTTATTCTCGCCGGGCTGCCCGTCGAAGCCGAGAAAGTTCTCCGGCGCTCTATTGCGATAAGCCGGGATAAAGAAGGGACTCGGGCGGTTCCGGCGCAATCTCTGGTCAACTACGGGCGTGCGCTATTCGACATCGGACGTCTTCGTGAAGCGGCCAAGTACGCGGAACAAGGATACGAGAAGGCACAACAAGCCGGCGACGACGCCCCTGCCGGCCAAGCGCTTCTGCTCCGAGCGGCTATTTATCGGAACGAAGGCGATCTCGGGCGTGCCGCAGAGATGCTGATCGAGCTAGAGCCGCGGCTAGAGCAGCACCTTCCTGCCGGTCATATCGCTTTCGGGTCGCTTGCACTACAGCAAGCGTTGAACGCACAGGCTCGGGGCGACCGGACGGCTGCGTTGCGCTTCGCCGATCAGGCCGTAGCTATTGCCCGGAGTCAGGCAGGAAGCGGCGGTCAGGGTAGGGATTATCTGCCGGCTTTCCTGGTGCGACGATCCGGCATCAGACTACAATCCGGCTTGCCAGTGGAGGCAGCGGCCGATGCGGCTCAAGCTCTCGACATGTTGGAACGAGTCTCAAAGCCGGGCACATATTCCAGTATTCTAGGCCGCGCCTATCTTGTCCATGGTCAAGCGCTTCAGGCGCTAAATAGGCCCGATCAGGCCCACGCGGATATCCGGTTGGCGGTAATGCAGCTCCAAAACGCACTTGGTCCAGAGCATCCCGACACGCGCCTGGCCCGGCAACTCGCG
>DAISJE010000089.1:0-11215 GCA_036821665.1 Bryobacteraceae bacterium
TCGCCTAAAGGCTCGGGCTCGTGTGCCGGGCGAGAAGTGGAAGGCCGTTTGGACTGCATCGAATGCCCTCAGTTCCACTATATACCCCCACCCCCTATCTGTCAAGTGCGCATGAAGCCCTTTAGCCTGCCATCTTGCGGCAACTCTCTTCACATCGGCGGCAGAGCTCCGCGCACCGTTTCATTACTTCATCTCCGGCGCCCATTTGTTCGCAGCTTTCCGCGCATACTCGGCAAGCGTCCGCGCACGCGCTACAAGTATTCCGGTGTAATGATGATTGCCGGAGCATGAAGTCGGAGCTGGCTGCGCAGAGCTGTGCGCAATCGAGTAACGATCCGATATGTGCCGCTTCCGCGTGTGGGCCTCCGATCTTTAAACAGTGGGCCATCGTTTCGACGCAGGTTGCTTGGCATTCCGTGCAGTTCTGAATGCATTGCCGCATGTCTGTTGTCATTTGTGTTGCTTGTGACATAGTCGCTGCTCTCCTCGATATTTACTGTCCTGGCTCGGGTATTTCTCGTCCGTGCGGGCGGTATCCGCAGACGTGATGCCATTCGCAAAGCCAATGCTGCATCAGCTTGATCTCTGTGGTTTGGGACTTGATGATCTTCTGCGCAAGATGATCCAAGTCATCATGCCAGGCACGATCCACGGCCGGTCCGGCGTTTATTACGGCACCCCAGTGATGAATGATCATGTTTTCCATAAACATCATGGAGAACTGATCTCCATCGAGCGCTGAGACGGTTGCTAACATCTGCTGATCGGCACTGCTCAAAATGGGCGCATACTGGATGCCGTACCAGTCGAGCAGCCAGTTCTGCATCGTCTCAATCTCGTCCTTCTGGCTTCGATTGATCGCAGCACAAAGGGCTTTTAGCTGGGGACGGATTTGCTTGGTCAGGCAGGCGGCTGACATTTCGACCGCCATTTGGTGGTGGTCGATCATGCCGCCCTTCATGAAGTTAATTTCAAATCGTTGATCAAATCGATTGGGTGCAGGGCCGCTGGCTTGTGAAAGCGATGGCATGGCGAGCGTGAACACGCCGATGACAAATACGAATACGGCAGAACGTAACTTTCTTCTGCCGCGAGCGGAGGCCGGATCTTGACACATACTGTTTATCTCCTGTGTGAATCGGCGACGAGTCGCCATAGGTGAGATAAAGGTTTTGTGTACTTGTTTCACGGTGTAAATTACTGGTACTGAGCGAGTTGATGGTTTGTTCCAGAGCGTTTCAGGCAAACGCTCACTCTCTCCTTCGCGCGCTTGCGAGGAGTTGAGCTCTTCTCTGGTTTTCTCGCGACTTGTTCGCGTTATCCGGTCATTACTAACTTGACAATCCGGTTAACCGTCTCCCCTTTCGAAGTAATTTCACAATGCGTCAATTACGATGACACGCTCTGTCGCTTCGCTGCGTGCATGCGACGCCGCTGAAAACCAATTCCTTGCAAGAGCAGCGTAACGACGATACTGATAACCACCGTTGCGACAAACGGCGCCTTTTGTTTTTCGTTAATCTGGTACGCGATGGCGTGCGCGGCCATGAGAGCGAATGCGACATAGTTCCAGCGCTGCAACTGTTTCCAGCGAGGCGTGCCCAGAGCGCGCAACGAATAGTTATTCGACGTGGCGAGCAGAGCCAATAAAATGAGGGCGCTGATCAGGCCGGTGTAGTTAGCGAATCCAAACAGATCGTGCCGGATCGGAAACAGGTGATGCTTTCCGGGCTCGTAGACGTAATAAAGCCAAGGACGGCCGCGCAGGTGAACATTTTGTCCAATGACGGTATGGACGAGCCCCAGTATTCCGGCCCAGATGCCGACGTCCCGGCGCCAGTCACTCGATATAGGAGTGCGCTTTCCCCGCAGCAGATTCCAGGGACCGATCAACAGCGTTGCCGCAAGCAGCACGAGTGCCGGATACGCAGTCGCAAAGCTGATTTTCGTGACGACGTCGCGATACGGACGCGTGACATACAGTACAAAGACGCTCACGGCGCTGAGCGTGAGGAGCGGCAGGTGATGCACCAGCATGCGACGAAAAAGACGTTGCTGTTGAATAGTGGGCATAAACCGGAAGACTTTGTCGAGGCGAATCTTATCCCTGTTTGGATAGATTGGCAGCGGCCCTTCGGGCCGTGCATACCTTTGTCGGTCATATTGCTCTAGTGGGTCATTTCCACCTTCGATGCGGTGATTGTCTTTCCGTCGGAGCCCAGATCCCCTGTAAGGTTCACGGTATGGCCGGCGTGCTTCGTGAGATCGGGGAGGTTCTGGTTTTGAATTGCGTACACTTTCCCTCCGCTTACGAACACAAACTTGCTGCCGCCTTTTACGCAGGCGATCGTGCAGTCGTGGGCGCTGACTTTTCCGCCTTGATTCATGCCGCTGTGATCAGCGCCGCACATTTCGTCGCTAATCTGCCCCGTCCAGGTTTGCTGTGCCGCAAAAACGGGTGCACAGGCCAACAATAGAAAACATCCAGTTTTAGAAAGCATAGTTATTCTTCTCCTTCGATTGAAAAGCTTCATTTTGAGTGCGCGGCAGCGGCCGTTTCCGCGTCGGCGGAGCCCCACTTCACAGTGACAGCGACGAGCTTCTTTTGTGCATTCGGTTTCGCGTGAATCACAACTCGCTCGCCGACCTTCAAATCGCTCAGTGAGCCCGATGCGGGCTTGTTTTCAAATTTCGTGGACGGATCGATCAGCACCGTAACCGTCTTGTGTTGCGTAGTGTTTACCGTAACGGAATTGCCGGTTACAGCGGCGACAGTGCCCATCACATGTTCCATGCCGCCGTGCGCCGTTGCAAGAATAGATCCGGCGACAAATGCGATACAGATTGTCAACGCCCGAATCGCTGGTTTTGTAAACATAATCAGTTCTCCTTAATGGTGATGTTGAGGCTTCGGTGTTTGGGCCGAAGGCGCTCCGTTTAGAAACTGCTCCTCCCGTTGTTGCTCTTTCCACTCGTCAGGACCTTTCGGATTGAGTTTTTCCATCTCCTGAATTTCGGCCTCGGTGATCTGCGGTAAATGACGAATAAACCGCACGAGTTTCCAGTTGTCTGCATCGCTATGGGAGCCCTGCCATCCCGGCATTGCCGTCCAGCGAATGCCTTTTTCAATCGTGTAAAACAGCTCGCCATCGGTCATGTTCTGCGTATCTCCTTTTCGGAGATCCGGCGGCCGAGGGTATACGTGTGAACCAATTTCCGTATTCCCGCTTCCATTATTCGCGTGACAAGTAGCACAGTGATCTGCAAAGTGCTCGCGGCCTTCCGCAAGCACTTGCGGCGATTCTGGAACCGGATTCTTCCTCTGCTTCGCTTCTGAAGGCATGGCGATGTCTTGCGCGATTCCAGCAATCCAAGCTTCGAACCCGCCGGGCCGGTCGAGCGCGCTAAAGCCGTCTACCCAGGTCTTTAAGCTGATGAAAACGACTAACAAAAAAAGGACGATGGCCAATACGATGCCAGTGAAAAGCCATTTCAGCCTTGTGAGTGTCATAAAGACCTTCCTATTGAGCTGCACCGCCGGCCCCAGAGCTCGGCAGGTTCAACGTAGTACTCATGCTGCCGGAAGGCATCGCTGGGTTTAGCCCGCCGGAAAGGGTATAGTTCTGGAGAGCGATCGCATTGCTCCACACATTTTGTAGAACCGTGATGTAGCCTGCCTGCAATTGAAAGAGCGTGCGTTGCGAAACAATCACCTGCGGATAAGCGGCTCCCATTTGCTGATATTTGACTAAATACAGTTGGTAAGCGCGCGTGGCGCGAGGGATCATCTCGTTCTTGTACCGATTGGCTTGGGCTAACTCCGAGAGATAGCCCTGGAGGAGCGGCTGTGTGCTCTGACGAAGCGAAAGCTCGACACGCGTGACTTCGGCCTTCGCCCGCTCCCTGTCTGCTTCTGCCGCACGCACATTCCCCTGATTGCGATTAAAGAGCGGCAATGTGACGCCGGCGGTTACAAAGCTCTGCAGGCCAACGGGTGTCGTACTGATCTCGTTAATCGGCTCGAAATTCTGCTCCACTCCGGCGCGAACGGTGAGATCCGGGATGCTCTCGCGTTTAGCGCTTTTGATTTCCGCTTCGGCGTGAGCTATGTCTTGCTGCGCTCGCTTTACGGACGGGCTCTCCTGAACAATCTGGTTCACAATCTGCTCCGGATTGATCGCAGGCGGGTTTTCCAGATTCCCGGCCAACGGCGATAGTGGCAGCTCGGGTTTGCCAACCAGTGCCGCCAATGTACGGAATTCCTGAATGAACGTGCGTTGCGCAGTGGTGTAATCCACCTTTGCTTGTTCCGCCTCTACCTCGGCTTGCAACACGTCCGGCGCATCCGCCTGGCCCACATTCGCTAACTGATGCACTGTTTCGACCGCATCCATGGCCAGACCCAGAAGACGCTGGCGGACGTGGACGAGTTCTTGAGCCGCGAGAGTAATGTAATAACTCTGTTGAACATCGCTCAACACGCGATAGCGTTGTTCCGTTGCACCGATCTCGTCTTCTTTCCGCTGTTGCTCGAAAACGTTGCGCCGCAACCCAAGTTTGCCCCCGAGCACGAACGTTTGCTGTAGGAACGCTCCCTGCTCCCCGCCTCGATAGGAACCTCCGCGGATTTGCTCGCCTTGATATCCCACAGACGGATTCGGCAGCAATCCGATCTGGCGCGCTTGTCCGGCGGACTGACGCACTAGCGCGTTTGCCTGCTGCAAAGTCGGATTTGTGGCGAGGGCAAACTGCTCGAATTGCCTGAGTTGCATCGCTGGCTTCTTTGCAACGTCTTTCAGTAAATCGGGAGCGGGGGTTTGCGGGCCGGCCCCCGTGACCTGCGCAGGATTTGTCGAACCCTGCGAGGCCGGACTCGCCTGCATTCCGGGCACGTTGTAATGCTGCATACCGGGCGTGCCCGGTTGCATTCGATGATGTTGCATTTCCTGCCCGCTCGAAGCCGGATTCTGGGCACGAACCGTGACGTTCACAGCGAAAAGAGAGAGGGCAAAGAGGAAGACTAGATTGATTTTCATTGCGTTCTTCCTCATTCACATCGGGTGCTGCATGCCAGGCATAGCAGGTTGCGCTTGTCGAATCTGCGCCATCACCCGGTCATACTCGTCCGGCGGCAGAACGCGAACGAAGGTCATCATGCCTTGCATGAAGCCGCTCCAGCCCGGCCGTATGAGGTAGTTGTAGGGCTTCTTTTCAATGCCTTCCATCGCCATCATGGGGCCTTCCATGTAGGCGTCTTGTGGAAAGCCGGGGACTTGATTCGCGTTTTTGCTCACATCGCTTTCCATCTGCATACCGCCGTGCTGCATTCCTTGCATGTTGTGTTGCATGCCGGACATGGCCGCCAATGCCTTTTGCTGCGAAAGCGGGGTGTTAGCAACCGTCTGATCGTTTGTCGAGCCAACACCCATTCCACGGCCAAGGCTTGGCCCATAATCATCTCCAGTCGGTACGCCAGGTGTGCCGTTGAGCATCCCCATTCCGTTATTCATGTCCACACCGGCCGGCATGCCCGTCCCCAGACGAGTCATCGGACCGACGTTCGATGACATCTGGTTCATCATGTGGTGCGGTAAATGGCAATGGAGCATCCAATCGCCTGGATTGTTGGCAACAAACTCGACATCGCGTGCTTGCGCTACGCCGACGAGAACCGTATTACCGGGAATCCATGCCGTTTGCGGAATTCGCCCACCTTCGGTACCTGTTACGTAAAACGTGTGGCCGTGCAAGTGCATCGGATGATGATCCATGCCGAGGTTAACCATACGAATGCGCACACGATCTCCCAGGCGAACAATCAGAGGCGTAATCGCCGGACCGGCCATTCCATTGATTACCAGCCAGTTGAACTCCATATTCATGGTGTTCGGCACCGAGTTGTTCGGGAGAACGGCGTACTCCTGCAGCATCACCACGAAATCTTTATCCACTCGGGGTGTATAGGCATCCTTGGGATGCATGATGAAGGCGCCCAACATGCCAAGCATTTCCTGCATAGCCATGTGGGAGTGATAGAAGTACGTGCCTTCCTGATGGAGGGTAAATTCATAGACAAAACGCCCGCCCGGCTTGATGGGGGCCTGACTTACGCCCGGTGCGCCGTCCATGTTATTGGGAATCTCAAAACCGTGCCAGTGCATGGAAGTGGGTTCAGGTAAATGGTTATCGACGATGATGCGAACCCGGTCTCCCTGATTGACCTGAATGGTCGGTCCCGGCGCACTTCCGTTGAACCCCCACACATCGACGGTTTTGTTCGGCACAATCTGTTGCCTTACTGGCTCCGCGATCAGATGAAAGACTTTGACGCCGTTATCCAAGGTAAACGGCAGATCCTTCAGATTCGGCGTCTGGACCGGAACCGGCGGTCCTCCCGTGGTGGCCTCCGCGTTTTTGGGCTTCGTGCCTTTTGACGTTCCAAGCTGACTGCTCTGGGCGTTACTGTTCGAAGCAGAAACGAGTCCTGCCCCCAATCCAAAACCAAATGCATTCCGAAAAAATTTACGACGATCGTTCATAACCTCTTTCCCAATACGAACCTGCCGATTCGCGGACTGCGAATCGGAAACTACACACTTTTCGGCGGTTCGCGCTAGGAGAACCGCCTATCAAATGACGGGAAAGAGAGAACTAGATCCGCAGGATGGAAAGCGACAGAAAGACTTTTGTCCGAGGAGGAGGCGCCGGGTCGAGCGTGATCCACAACTCATGTGGAGGCGGAACTAAAGCCACGTGGGAAATCGCCACAGCGGGAGGAAAGTGCAGGATGCTTGCTTGCGCCAGTTTCGCTAGATCCGGCCCGGATTCTGGGCTAAACGTTTGCGAATGATGGTGGAGACAAGCACCTTCCGGTTGGCTAGAATCCCGGGAGGAGTGTTGATGACAATGGTCCTTCGCGCCTGCTGTCGAGGAAAGACAGACAGCGGTCGAGCAATAGGCAAAGCACTGCGCATTTGCAAGTAGCGCACCGATAATGGCCAACACCACAAGTTGTAAACCGCGCTTTACCATGCCTTAGTCAAACCTTAACACGGCCCGTCGCTCGGTGGGCTAATGATATAGACGCAGCTCGCGCTCCGCGGAGACGTGGCTTTCCAAAATATGGTTGCCAGTACAAATCCCAGAGAACGCTGACGGCCATCAATTCTTAGCGAGATGCCGACGATCACAACTTTTCTGCTATAACGGTAATCACCTGCGGTGAAGCACGCTCGATACATCGTTTGCTTGATACTGGGGACGCTTCTGTTCCTGAATCCGATATCGGGCTGCGTGAATCCCTGGATCTCCGATAAAGGGACCATGCAATGTTGCGCACGCGGTCACTGCGCGCCCAGGAGCACCGCCGATAGCTGCTGCAAGACTAAAAATCCATCGGACGGTAAAGCTCTCAGTTGCAGCGCGCGGGTAGCGGATCATGCACCGCAATTTGCCGCTTTACCCGTAACGCATCGGACCTACTCCGTTTTGCTGCCGCCAATGGTCGTTGAGTTCCTTTCTCCTGTCCGGCATCCCCCTCCCAAGCAGCAGACGTTCCCGCTTCCTCTGTTGATCTGAGCCTCCTAGAGGACCAGTGTGCCTACGCACGCTGGTTCTGCCTTCGTCAGCACATCCCACAAATTTGATTTTCTAGGAGGCATTACTATGGCCGAGTTGTCT
Source organism: Bryobacteraceae bacterium (assembly GCA_036821665.1). Classification (GTDB taxonomy): domain Bacteria; phylum Acidobacteriota; class Terriglobia; order Bryobacterales; family Bryobacteraceae; genus Bog-105. The sequence continues at coordinate 7,681 of DAISJE010000089.1, forward strand.
GCTGGCCTGTTGATTTTCTTTTTCTGCATTGCGACCGTTTCCGGCGCGCAAGCAGGGTCTACCGCGATCTGGCGCACTCCCGCGACGCTCGAAACCAATTGGGCAGCCCGTACCGGTGAGGTACTCACGTTTCGTGCCGGGCGGAGCGAGGCCGCTCGCAGCGGAACATTTTCGTTGGATTCCGATGGCATCACATTCCGGTTTCACCAAGGGAAAACGTTGCGATGGCCATATGCGGAAATCGAAACGTTCGATCTGACGAACCCGAGTCAACTCACGCTCAGAACTTACGAAAACAAGAGCTGGCACAGGCCCGGCGAAAAGGGCTACGCATTCCGTTTCGGGGAGCCGGTTCCCGGTCGCGTTGCCGCTGAACTGGCTCAGCAGGTGGGCAAACCTTCGCGAAACGGGCTGAGCAGCCTTTCAGACATTGCATTCGCGAGCGTACCGGCCCGCCACCCGACGCACTTCGGTGGAAGCAATGGCACGCTCCGGTTTACCGAAAGCGGAATCGAGTATATGACTCCGAAGCCGGGCGATTCGCGAAACTGGCGCTGGTCCGATATCCGAACGATCGCCAATCCCGATCCGTACCAACTGCGTATTGACGGCTACCGCGAGGCTTACGATTTTCTGCTCAAGGAGCCTCTATCGCGCGATCTCTTCGACAAATTGTGGGATCGCGTATATGCGAACGACCTGAACGTGTCCGTTGAGGGAGACCGGCCATGATGCGTTCCGCCATACAAATATTGCTTGCCTTGTACTTGTGCGCAGCTCAAGTAGCAGCGCAAAGTGTAGTTTCGCTCGCCAATTTAGTAGATGAGGCACAGCACCACAATCCTGAAATTCTAGCGGCGCGCCGAGCCTGGCAGGCTGCTACGCAAGTGCCGTCGCAGGTATCGACGTTGCCGGACCCCGAAGTGACTCTCCAAGAGTTCAGCGTTGGAAGCCCCAAACCGTTTGCCGGATATACAACCAGCAACTTTGCCTATATCGGGTTGGGAGTTTCGCAAGAACTACCTTTTCCAGGCAAGCTACGACTGCGCGGCGAGATAGCCCGGCGCGAAGCCGATCAGCAGCGGGACAGATTCGACGGCATGCGGCTTCGCGTCATCGAACAACTGAAAACCGCCTATTTCCGGCTCGCTTATTTGCAGAAAACGCTGACGATTCTGAATCGCGACGACAAGCTGCTTGAACAGGTAGAAAAAGTGGCCGAAGCACGTTATCGAACCGGTCAGGGAAATCAGCAGGACGTGTTAAAGGCGCAGCTTCAACGCACAAAACTGCTGCGCGAAATTGCCCTGCATCACCAGAATCTCGGCAGCGTTCAGGCTCAACTGAAACAAATCTTGAATCGCACGGCGGATGCACCGGACGTAACAGCCGGCGAACTCACGCTCACGCAGATTCCGTACACGTCCGATGAATTACTGGCCCGCGTACGCGGACAAAATCCAGAAATCGCCGCGAAGCAAGAAACGGTGAATCACCAAAGCCTGCAGGTAGAGCTTGCCCACAAAGATTTTTTGCCGGACTTCAACGTGCAGTACATGTGGCAGCACACCGGGCCCAATTTCCCCGATTACTACATGCTCACGGCTAGCGCGCGCATCCCTATTCATCGGATTAGAAAACAGAAGCCGGAAGTGTTCCAGGCGGTTGAACAACTGAATAGTTCACGTCGCGAATATGAGGCCCAGGTGCAACAGACCTACTTCGAAGTCAAGGACAGAGTGTTGGCGGCCGAGACTTCGGCCCAGCTGCTGAAGATCTATCACGACGGCTTGATTCCACAAGCGACGGCGGCATTTCAATCCGGGCTTAGCGCCTATGAATCAAACCGGCAGGATTTCGAGAGCCTTTTGTCCTCGTTTCTCGACGTTTTGAATCTCGACGAAGAATACTGGAAGACCCTGGCCGATCACGAAACCGCCCTGGCACAGCTTGAGCGGCTTACTGGATTGGAGTTGGTGCGATGAGAAGCTATCGAAGCGCATTTCTCATCGCAGTGGCAGCGAATGCCATTCTACTCGCCGTGATCCTGTTATTCTGGGGGCCATGGCGAACGGCGAAGGACATTTCGCCTGTACAATCGCGATCCGCTAATCCAACAAGCCAAACATCCGCACAGCAGGCGAACACTCCCTCAAAGCCCCCCGAGCCGCGCTTATCGCCGGTACAGCTCACTCCACAGCGGAGGCAAAGCATTGGTGTCGCAATCGAAAGTGTCGAATACAAAGCTGCGGAAAACAACATCCGTATCACCGGTAATGTGGATATCGACGAAACTCGCCTTTCCTATGTACAGCTACGCTTTCCCGGCTGGATTCGCCGCACGTTTGTCGATTCTACGTATCAGTACGTTCACAAAGGACAGCCGCTGCTCACGATTTACAGTCCCGAGCTGGTCACAACCGAGAACGAATACCTGCTCGCACGACAGTACGCGCTACAAGCGGCGCATAGTTCTCTAGCACAAGTCGCCTCCGGCGGCGAAACTCTTTTTCAAGCCGCGCGCGAGCGGCTTCGGCAATGGGAGGTTCCTGCCAGAGAGATTGCTCAATTAGAAGATACCGGCAAAGTCCGCGAGGACCTCGAAATCGATTCGCCCGTCTCCGGATATGTGACCGAACGCAATGCTTTGCCCAACATGTATGTGGAGAAATCCACCAAGCTTTATACCGTTGCCGATCTTTCCACGGTTTGGATCTACGGGCAAGTTTTCCAAACGGACATCGGCCAAATACACAGCGGTACTCTGGCCAGCGTTACGGTGGATACCTATCCTGGCCGGGTCTTTCGCGGCCACGTCGATTTCGTTTATCCGCAAGTCGATGCAACTACCAGGACGGTACGCGTTCGGTTAGTGTTCGCGAATCCCGGATTGATGTTGAAGCCGGGCATGTTCGTCAACGTGAATTTCGAGATTCCGCTCGGCCACCAACTGCTGATCCCTGCCTCCGGAGTGTTTCATTCGGGCACAAGGACTGTTGCGTTCGTGGATAAGGGCGACGGTTATTTGGACCCTCGCGATATCGAAATCGGTGCGCGTGCCGGGAACAGCTTCGTTGTTCTGAAGGGCCTTCAGGGGGGGCAAAAGGTAGTCACTTCGGCCAACTTCCTGATCGATTCCGAAAGCCAGCTTCAGGCCGCCATGGGATCGTTTGCTCCGCCACCACCGGGCGCGGGTGCCGCAGCTGCAATGAACCGCCCGGCTTCACAAGCTGCAACCATCGACTTCACGACTTCTCCAGCGCCTCCACACAAAGGCTCGAATGTTTTTCGCGCGAAGATAACTGGCGCGGACGGACGGCCCATTACCGGGGCAAAGGTAATCGTAACTTTCTTCATGGCGGCTATGCCGGCAATGGGAATGGCAGCCATGCGCACAACATCCACGCTTCCGGAAAAGGGCGGCGGGTTCTATGAGGGAAGCGGCGCTCTCCAATCCGGCGGAACCTGGCAAGTTACGATCCAGGCACAAAAGAATGGACAAACCATCGCCTCGAAACAACTCAGCGTGTCCGCC
>DAISJE010000090.1:0-11211 GCA_036821665.1 Bryobacteraceae bacterium
CCCGCATCGCCGTCGTGGGCAACCTGATGGTCGATTCTCTGAGACACAACTTGTCCGCTGCGCTTCAATCCGACATTTGCCAGCGCCTGGGCATTTCAGATGGCCATTTTGGGCTCGTAACGCTGCACCGACCGGCGAACGTGGACAACGAAGTTCAACTTGCCGGGATTGTCGCGGCGTTGAAAGCGATTTCTGAAGATGTGCCGCTGTTCTGGGCCGTGCACCCGCGCACTCGCGAGCGTCTCGAACATGCCAAGATCGCCCTCGGCTCGGCGATTCAGCTGCTCGCACCTCTTGGCTACCTGGATTTCCTGCATCTGCAGGCGAAATGCTCGGTAATCCTTACGGATTCAGGCGGCATTCAGGAAGAGTCTACCGTGCTCGGCGTTCCGTGCTTGACCCTTCGCGAAAACACGGAGAGACCGATCACGGTCGAGTGCGGCACGAACCGCCTGGCGGGAACCACAAAAGAGAGCATCCTGCGGGCTTGGCGCGAGAGCCGCGAAACACCGAAGCAAGGTATTATTCCACCGCTTTGGGATGGTAAAGCAGGAGAGCGCTGCCGTCAGGCTATCGTGGAGTTTTTCGCCGGCCGTATTCCCTCTGAGGAATTCGGTACAGCATGAGGGAGGATCTGCTCCTCGTCTTTGCCTATCACTTCCCTCCCGACACTGCAATCGGCGGAGCCAGACCGTTTCGCTTCTGTAAGTATCTGGGCCGTCTGGGCTACGAGTCGCATACGATAACCGCGGCAGGTGGGCGCTCGCAAGCCGATATGAAAGCCGAATGCATTCCCGACCCTTTCGTTACGCGGGCACGACAGGGTTTCGGGTGGCAAGTGGAGCGCTTCATTCGCAAGTTTCTGCTTCCAGGCGTCAGCGGTACGCAATGGGCGGTGCTGGCGTATCGTGCCGCACTTCGATTTCTTCAATTGCATCCGGGCCGCCGCGTGACTATCTTTTCCACGTTTCCTCCGCTCGGAACCCATTTGGCCGCTTTCCTTTTAGCACGGAAGACCGGCCTCCCCTGGATCGCCGACTTTCGAGATCCGCTGGCGGACAATCCGGGCAGCGGACATCTCAACGATTTTCAACGCCTTATCTCTCGCAGACTGGAGCGTCTTTTCGTTAATCGCGCGGCTTGTGTTATCGCTAACACCGACGGAGCCGAAAAGAGGTTGAAATCCGTCTATCCACTCCGTGCCGGCAACATACATCTGATCTGGAATGGCTTCGATCCGGAGCAACGACTGGAGGCTGTGCCATTACCTGAACGCGCCTGTCGTGTATACAGTCATACCGGCGAGTTGTATGAGGGCCGCAGCATCGCGCCTCTACTTAAATCTCTAAAGCGGCTTTTCGATATCGGGCGGCTAGATCCGCACAAAATCAAACTAAGGCTTGTGGGCGTCGCGCGGCCGAGTTCCCTTCCCGATCCCGCATTTGTGAAAACGGCAACGGACGCGGGATGGCTGGATTTACAGCCGCATCATGTACCGCAAGCTGAAGCCCATGCCGTGATGCAGAGTTCCGATGGGCTGTTATTAATTCAGCCGCATTCAACTTTGCAAGTTCCCGGAAAGTTATACGAATATCTCCAAATCGGACGCCCCATCCTGGCGTTTGTTCCGCCTGATTCTTCCATCGAACGAATCTTGCAAAAGAGCGGCGTCCCCTATGCTTGCGCCTACAGCACATCTGAACCGGCCACGCTGGATGACGCGGTGCTTCGGTTCTTTTTGCTCGAGTCCGCGGCGGTAAAGCCGGACGAATGGTTTGAGACCGAATTCAATGCGGAGTTTCATTCCCAAAGACTCGCGCGGCTAGTCGACGGCTTGCATAAATCGGACCGCTAGAATGATTTATCGTTTTCGGCGCAGGCTGTGGAAGACTATTCGAACCACTTGTATTCTCGTGACGGTTTTTCTGTGCGTCGTAACTTTTACCCCGCTAGTGCCTGCAGTTGCGGGCCGGCTAGCTACCGATTGGTATGACGGCGACGGAGATGTCCTCATCGTACTGGGCGGCTCCATGCTCTTATCGGGAACAGGCCCGCGCGCCAGCCTTGGGTACGATTCGTACTTGCGAGTGGTTTACGCATCGTGGGTGCTCCAGGGGCATCGCTTTCCGTGGGTTGTCGTTTCCGGCGGCGGTGGCCTTGCACAGCAGATGGGAAGTTTTCTCGCCCGCAACGGTTTCCCGAAGGCTTCTATCCTGGAAGAGACGCAATCTCAATCGACTTTTGAAAATGCGACGTACGTAAAGAATCTGTTACAACGCCGGAATCTGCTGTCGTCTGCTCGAACGATCGTGATTCTGACCAGTGACTTTCATTCCTGGAGAGCTCGCCGCGTTTTTGACAAACAAGGGATGCATGTGCGAGTGATACCTGTGCCGGACGTGACGAAGCGATCGGCATCCAGAATCTATCGCTGGGAAGGTTTCTTCGTCCTTCTGAACGAATTCGGCAAAGATGCGGCATACGCCGTTATGGGAAGGCTCTGAGGCGCAATCGTGGCAACGATGCAGTTCAATTCGCTCATGCCTGAACCTGATCCGGGGGTGTCTCTCGTGACGGCAAAACGACGGACCCAAAGGCCAAAGCGAGTCCCCAAATCTGCCTTCCCGTCAGCGCCTCCCGCATGAACAACCACGCACCGATCACCGTGACTATTGGAAACAAGTTGATAATGGGTATCACCACGGACGCTTTCCCACCCTTTTCGAGCGCGGCAAAGCTTGTCAAAGCGCCGAGTCCGTTCAACAGACCTCCTAATGCGGCCAGCACAAACAGACCGGGCTCTAAGGCGCGCCATGACAACGGCTCAAATGCGATGACCAGCAAAGACACTGCCGTATCGGCAATCGCAAAATAATTGAATGACATCTCGAACGAAATGTTATTGGTGCTTACCTTCTGCGTTATCCCTGTCAGTCCAAAAAACGCGAGCGACACCATCGTAAGCAGGAACCAGTTGTGCATATCAAACGCTCAGCAGATAAATTGAGATCAGGGCCAACACCAACCCGGCAGTCTGACTGGTGTTGATCCTTTCCTTCAGAAAGAATAGGGCAAGAATCACAGTCACTAACGGTGCGAGGCCGACAAGCGGCGTAACAACGGACGCCTTTCCTCCGGTCGAGAAAGCGAGAAAAAATGCCACATTTCCAACGCCGCCGAAAATACCGGTCAGCAGACCAAACGTCGCCCCTCGCGCCGCACTGCCGGGAACAGCGCGAAGTGCCGGGGAACGAAGCGTCCAAGCAATAATCGGTGTCAGTCCAATCGGGAAAAGGACCTGATTCATCCACGGTGACATGCGATCGACGATCAGCTTAGATTGAAGTCCCCAGGCTCCCCACGCCAATACGGTCAGAAGCGATAACCAAAGCCATGGCGGCACGCTTACCTTCTTCCGGACTGCTACAGGTTCAATAGGCAATGTGAAGCTGCACTTTCTTGCCTGTGGAAGGGAGCTCGATCGCTTGAATAGAGTTATCGAACTTCGTCCAGGGCCGCCCGTTTAACGTGACCGATCGAATCTTTCCTGACGGCGACCGAACCACCAGCCAGTTATGTTTTGCCGGGTTTCTTGAAGGCAGAGTAACTGTAGCATCGATGGTATTGCGTTCGGCGCCGGCGTGCATTTGGTAACTAACAGGTCCGAAGAATGTTTGCGCATTTGTAACGTGAATGCCTTCTTTCGAAGCCGGCCAGCGGCGTGGCGTTCCCGGCGCAAGCCACAGCGCACCTCGATCTTCAAGCACCAGCACATCACGAATGCGATTTACAAATCGCGCTTCGTCCGACGACTTATAGAACGGTCCGCTCCCGTGTCGCCATTGGTGATACTCTTCCGTGAACGCGTTTGCTTCGGGATAGAGACACGCAGCATAGTCGTTGTACAGATTACGAATAGCAGCCGGGACTTCATGCCGCTTCAGATAGACAGGAATTGGATTGATGAGATTTGATTGAAAAACCATGCCACCCTGGCTGAACCAGTACCGGTCGTCCGTCATGCCGTGGATATTCATTCCCATACCGCTCGACAGCGTTTCGTTATCTTCCCAGTCATTCAAAATCCAATCCGCAATATGTTCATCGGGATTGAACACGCCCAAAATCAAAAGCAGCATCGATCCGGAGAGTGTGTCCCGGTCCGCTCCCAGCCGGAGCAGCGGCTTGAGTTCGGGCTGACCGTAGCGCGCGTAGTAGTAATTCATGACGGATGGACCGAACAGGCGAAAGCGCCGGGTCGGCAAGGTCGGGACATAGGGCTCGTAAGTGCCATCCTGCATGCGCGCCACCGGTGCTGATTTCGCGGCACGCATAATTGCGCTGCGAAGGTCGGCACGATAAGCATCCGCTTCCCGTTTGATCGCATTGGCCTCAGGCCGGCCCAAGTCGTTTAGCGCTTGTGCAGTCAGGTCCATACCGGCCCAGGCGAATGCATTAATGGAAAACCAGTTTGCCCAATCGACGTTGTCCTCCAGTTGCGATGCCGGCAGCAAACCGTATTCCCTTACCCGCTCGCCGTGCTCATCAATGCGCTTAGTAGTCGCACGTTGTTCGACAATCCATTGAATCGCTTTCTGCAGGTGCGGCCAGGCTTCGGAGAACCATTGCGAATCACGTGTATACAAGTAATGCTGCGCGGCGGTCCAGAGCACGGTGCCGTGATCCAGGCCGTAGCCGTTGGCTGTGTAGTCGTCATCATCCGCTACTTTTACGCCATGAAAAATTCCGGCAATTGAGCCGTGATGGTTGCCGGGAAAATCTCTGCTGCCCTGCAGCTCAAGCATTGGCTTCAGATAAGCAGCGGCCGTATGCGATTGCCCCAACGCATCCAGCAGAAGCAGTTGGTAGCAGGACTCGTTTTCGTATACGTCATAGATGTAACTCGCTGCCGGAAGCATAATGAGACCCGATCTTGGGTCCTTCGTAGCAGTGATGTGAATATGCGCCACGGTGGAGCGAAGCATCTGGTTAAACTTCGGTTCCGGGACAGAAAAGCGGGCCGCCGCATCTACGATCTGCCGCCAATAAGCAACAACTCGCTCGCGTTGCGGCTGATAGCGTAGGTTCTCGAGATCGCTTAAATCGTTTTTGCTGAGATCGGTAACGGCCAGCAACTTAACAACCAGCGCTCGCTTCTTTCCCGGAGGGACGTCAAATGCGATGCGCACAGCGGGGCCGGACCTGGAAGGCAGGCCGGCGATACGGGCGCTCGAACTTCCGGGCACATCGAGTGACGCACGAAGAATATTCCCCGATAGCACATTGCTTCCCTTCAGGCGAAGCGTTTGGCCGGGCTCCGTTGATAACCATACAATCGCCTGCTTTATTTCTGCTGTCCTGTTCTCGGCAGTGAGTTGCAGCATGAGAACGGCAGGCGTGTTTTCGCTGCGTTTCGGATCGTCCGGCGAAAGCGGTCCGCGCAATAGAGTCGCGAACGCTTCCTCGGCGTAGTAGATGCCCTCGTTTTCCCAAGTTTGCGATGGAATCGGAAGGTAGCCATCCAAGGGATGCATCGTGACCTTGTGGTCTTCGCGGTAGTAGGGCGTCGATCCTGTGCCAAACCGCCAGGTGAGGCGGTCGCCCGGCCAGTTGAGCCGCTTCACTTCCGCCGGCTTGGCTTTCAACCCGGATTTACTAATGTAGACATTTCCACCTAATTCGAACGCGAATTTCTGCCAGCTCGAATCCGCCGCCAGCGGCAGATATAACGGGCCGCCCCATTCTCGATTCCACGGGTCGAGCGGCGGGATCTCGCGAGAGGCTCGCTCATAGCTTTGTTCCCGCTGCTGAGGGATACGCTGGCGAATGCGAAGCGTCTTCGAGGGCGTCTTTTCGACAGATGCTTTGGAGTAGGTGATCCGCGCTCCGATGTACGGAATTACGATCGCGCCAGTTTTCAGATCATCAAGGCTAAACGAAAAAGTTCTATCCTGCGCAGTTTCCGCTGTATTCGATGCCGCCATTCGTTGCGCGTGTACCGTGATGACCGCAACATCGTTCGATCCAGGCAAATGTGGTGTCGCGCCGATGAGGTCAAGTAAGAGTTCCTTTTGCCTGGAGGCGCGAAACTTCCAGTGCCCATCAGGACCGACATCATCTAAGGAAGCGAAGCCCTTGCCGTTTATTGACCGGACAAATCCGTTGTACGCGGAAATCCAGCCGCTCCATTCCGAGTTATCGTTCGGAGCACCTAATTGAACTGCCACTTGCACCGGCGTTTCCTCGGTACCGGAATACGCCTGAACCTGGCTCACAGAGCCGTGCGCGTTTGGATACACAAGGCGGATTTTTATCGTCCGCCGGTACAGAACATTGGGCATATGACCGGCCCGCGGATTCTCGGCTTTCGAAAGGGGCGAAAACAGATATCGGCACTCTTGCCCCTTGCAGGATTCCTGCGCGTCCGCGGTCAACCACTTGCCTTGCCATGGATCGTCCATCGGATCTTCGATCGACGGCATATGGGGAGCATCGTACGGCCAATTTTTGAACCAATACTCGACGCGAACGCCGGTCTCAGCATGCCCGTTATACTGAACCCGAATTTCCCGGATATCGCGCTCCTCGTCCCAAACTAACCCGATACTCGATGCGCCCGTTGAGCCGCTAAAATCAGCAACAGCACGCTCGTTTTCGCCCGACCAGAATTTCAAATGTGCAAAGGGAGCCAAATCAAGCTGCGCGGTCCACGCCGCCGGCGATCCAAGAAACGCAGCTACGAACAGCCACGCTCTAGCAGATACGCAGCCGTGCAATCTGTTCCTCATCGAGATCGATTCCGAGGCCAGGCTCTTGCGGAATTTCGAGAAATCCATCTTTGGCACGCAACTTTTGTCTGGTAATCATCTCGCGCAAGGTCGTCGATTCCTGCACGACAAATTCCGCAATAAGAGCATTCGGAATGGAGTTCAGCCAGTGAAGCGCAGCGGCAACGTTGATGTATGTCGAGAAGCCATGGTTGGCGACCTTCAGGCCGCGATCCTGCGCCAGGCTCGCAATCTTCATCGCTTCCGTAATCCCACAGCGCGACAGATCTACTTGTACGATGTCGATACGACCCTGGTCCATCAAATTCAGGTAGGACAAACGATTACTTTCGTGTTCACCGGCTGCAATGTACACACTCGTCGCTTCCGATAGCTTGCGATAACCCTCATAATCGTCCGGCCGGACTGGTTCTTCAAGCCAGAATATGTCAAATTCCGAAAACGCCTGGGCCCGGCGGATGGCGGTACGTCCATCCCAAGCCAGACCGGCATCGATCATCAAATCAGCGCTCCCAGCACCCGCACGCGCCTGAGCTACTAACTCGATATCTGTTCGCTCACCTTGTCCCATGGGACCCCAGCCTAGTTTCAGAGCATCGAATCCTCGATCGCGCATTCTCCCGGCAAGGTCCTTTGTCGCAGCAGGCGTGTCCTCAAAAAGCGAGCTGGCGTAACAGCGCATCTTTTTGTGGAAGCCGCCTCCCAGCAGCTTCCATACAGGCAAACCAAGCGCTTTGCCTTTGATATCCCAGAGCGCCAAGTCGATACCCGCCATGGCATGGATCGCAATCCCACGGCGGCCGACATAGACGTTCTCGTCGTACATCCGCTGCCACAGATACTCGGTCGCAAACGGATCCTGTCCAATCAGGACATTCTTCAAACCCTTCGATACAGTGTGTGAATACGGTCCTTCCAGGATGCCCTTTACGGCGAGCGGGGCTGAGTCGATCTCACCAATTCCAACAATTCCCGCATCGGTGAAGACCTTGACGATGATTGCGTCCTGTCCACTATCGGCTTGAGCCTTGATTTCGGGCAGCCGCACATAAATCGCTTCGACGTCTGTAATCTTCATTGATTGTTCGAAGCGGGAGTGGAACTCACGATTCGCGTAGTTCAATTGTAAGAATGGTGCCCAGACGAGTCAACAGATCCTCGCGCCAATTCGATAGTACGCTCTACACCTGCACGCAGCTTTTGGAAGGGATTTGCCGAGTATCCGGGGATAGCGCCGCCTACGACTCATCAAGAGCAGGTCTGTTAGGATTCGAGCAATGGCGCTCGATCATGGCCTCTGCACATATCTAGCGGTTGCTGGTGCAATGACTGTGGCAGGCAAGTAGCCGTTATGACAATCAAGACATGGAGAGCGATCGCAATTACTTCGGTCCTGGCGCTCTTCTTCCTGCTACTTACATCCTATTTTCATCTTTGGGTCCGCCATTCTGCCAGTCCGGCTACCATCATTACCGAAGTACACAAGCTCAATCGGCTTGTAACAGTCCGTTACAGTATCCAGCGTGTGGTTGGAATTAAAGAATCCAAAGTTCCGGTGGGCGAGGAATCGATTCTCCTGATGGTGCAAGGAGAGGTTCTCGCGGGGGTCGATCTTGACCGCGTTCGTGTGCGGGATGTTCAATACGCCGGTAACCGAAACATCGTCGTCGCGCTTCCCGCAGCCCGGCTTTTCAACAGCTTCCTTGACGAAGAACAGACCAAGGTTTGGGACCGTCATATCACCTGGTGGACACCTTGGGTCCCTTACGATCCGGACCTGGAGCACAAGGCCCGCCTGCAAGCGATCAACGAGGTCCGCGATGCCGCTCTGAAAATGGGAATTTTGGAGCAAGCCGAGAAGAATGCCAAAGTATCGATTCGTGAGTTGCTGAATGCCTTCAATCTACAGGTGAGCTTCAAGACTCAGCCGCTTGATTGACGGCGACGGATGCGTCTTGCGTGCTGCTGTAATTTCGATACGCCTCGTCTAGCACCTCCACCACGTGCGCAACGCGCTGCCAATTTCCATATAATCTGACGCCGGCTGCGAGTTGCAGCATGCAACCAGGGTTCGCCGTTACGATTAGCGATGCCTTTGTTGCCCCTGCATATTCCATCTTGTGCCGCAGAATCTGCATGGCCATCTCATTCTGGACGAGATTATAGATACCTGCGCTGCCGCAACACAGATCGGCCATGGGCATCTCGCGAAAAATCAGTCCTGGTACAGCTCGGAGTAGCTGCCGAGGAGCGTTCCTTATCTTCTGGCCATGGGCCAGATGGCACGAATCCTGGTAGGTCGCGATGGCATCAAGCGAACCCATGTTGGGGTTCAGCTCGATGGAAGCAAGAAACTCCGTCACATCCTTCATGCGTGCACGAAACTCACGCGCCTTGGCGCTGTATGCCGGATCGTCCTCCAGGAGTTCATCGTATTCTTTCAGAGTTGACCCGCAGCCGGCGGCATTCGTGATAATTGCATCGAATTCTTCCGAAAGGACTGCATCTATGTTCTTGCGCGCCAGCGTTTGTGCTTCGCTCTTCAGCCCGGAATGCAAGTGAAGCGCGCCGCAGCAGTTTTGCGCAGCGGGAATTACAACGTCGCAGCCATTCTTCTGTAGCACGCGGACCGTGGCTTCATTCAGCCGGGCGAAAGCGACATTCGCAATACATCCCGCCAGGAACGCGACGCGGTAGCGCCTTTCTCCATCCGCTTTAAATGTCTTGCCGATTTTCGAAAAGAAAAACGGCACATTGGCATCCGGCGACAACGCCTCGACATCTGCAAGCTTGCCCATCAACCTAAGGATTCCTGTTGCGCGCGCGAGGCGCTGCAGGCCGGAGACTTGATAGACGTAGAGGCCTGTTCCCAACATCTGAAGCGCGGTGCGAGACACTAACACACGATCGAAGATTAATGTGCGAAATGACTTTGCCCACCAGGAGCGCTGTTTTTGTCCTTCAATCTGCGCGCGTGCGGCCTCGATCATGCGACCATACGGCACACCTGACGGGCACGCGCTTTCGCATCCGCGGCATGCGAGACAAAGGTCCAAATGTTCAATGTAGCTGCGTGTGATGGGAGCCCCATTGGCCACCTGATTCATTTGATAGATGCGGCCACGCGGGGAGTCCATTTCGACACCCAGCTCCCGATAGGTAGGGCAAGCGTTCAGGCACAATCCGCAATGAACACATTTGTCGAGATCGGCACGAGCAGGTCCTTTCACCGGCTCTTCAGCCGTGACAGGGCTAGATGCGGCCATACAGGCGTAAACGATTCAGCGAGCGATTTGGATCGAACATCTGCTTAACTTTTTCCATCATGACAAACGCATTCGCTGACTCAGCCTTTGACCTCAACGCCCATAGTTCCTTGCCGTCGCGTAGTTCATCCGGGGCATACTCCACCACGCTTTCCCAACCGTGCTCGGCAGCAACCCTCCGGAGGGAGCCCACACCGTGCCATGAATTCAGATAAATGTAAGTAACTCCGGAAGCAGCGCGTGCGATTGCTGCGCCCGAAACCATCCGAAAAACCTCGCGAAGATCGCTCAGCGTGGTGGAAACACGAAGGACGATGCCGCCCGGCTGGCGTTTCAGGTAATCAGGAGTGAATTCACGGATGTGTGTCCACAGATTCGCCTCGTCATTGCCGGTTATACGTTCGCTTCCTTCAAGCTCTTGTTCATATCGGGCCAGGACATTGCGAGTTCCTCCAGCGCGCGCAACCAAAAGATATCCACGCTTCCCTACCCTGGCCGAAACGGGAGGCGAGAGCAGATCCAGCGCCATCGGCCGGAGGATACCGCGTAAGATTGCATCGCGCTTTTCAATCGCGTCGTCCAGACCGGTGAACGAAAACACAAAAGTTTCGTATTGCTCCGGCAGAGGGTGAAGCCGCAGATTTACGCTGGTGATCACCGCGAGCGTTCCGAAGCTCCCAATCATGAGCTTGCCGATGTCCAGCCCCGCAACGTTTTTCACGACCATACCGCCGGTGCTGACGATTTTCCCTTCCAGTGTTGCGAATTTCATTCCGATCACCAGATCTCGTGCAGTGCCGAACGTCCGTCGCATCGGTCCATTTGAGTTACTGGCGATTACCCCGCCGATTGTCGCCTGCGACCAGAACGGCGGATCAAGCGCGAGCATCTGACCGTTGCGTCTCAGGGTTTCCTGCAGCATGGGAAAGGATATTCCCGATTCGACACTAATCGTGAGATCGTTCGGTTCGTATTGCAGTACGCGATTGAGCCCCGCAGTGGAAATTGTCGTATCCGCCGGCAAAATCGGACCCGCCATTAGCGCTTTGCTGTTGTTTCCGATGACTGGGATGGCTTTACGGGCTGAAGCGGCATCGTGAAGAAGCTCGGCGAGACCCTCGGGCGAGGAGGGCATGATCTGCGGCATGCCCTTTTAT
>DAISJE010000091.1:0-11174 GCA_036821665.1 Bryobacteraceae bacterium
CCGGTGCCAATCCGTACTGCTTTTATCGCGGAATCGCTGTGAACTGCGGCCCGCGCGGCTTACCATTCGACCGCAATATTCTGTATCGAAACAACGGAGACGGTACGTTCATCGATATTTCCGAGGAATCGGGCATTGCGGAGCCGTTCGGTCACTATTCGCTCGGTGTTTTGACCGGCGACTTCAATGAAGACGGCCTTCCCGATATCTATGTTGCCTGCGATCAGACGCCCTCGCTCCTTTACATCAACAAAGGACACGGCAAGTTCGAAGAAGAAGGCGTCATTCGAGGCGTCGCATTCGATCAGAACGGAAAAGCGATGTCCGGCATGGGTGTCACAGCAGCGGATTACGCGGGCGACGGTCACGATGCTATCTTTCGCACGAATTTTTCGGACGAATTCGAGACGCTCTATCGCAACCGCGGCGCAGGCAACTTCGATGACGTGACGCTTGATGCAGGTTTAGGAGAGAACACGCGATACGTCGGTTGGGGAACCGGCTTTTTCGATTACGACAACGACGACTGGAAAGATCTCTTCCTTGTAAACGGCCATGCTTTTCCCGAAGTCGACCGGATGCACATCGATATTCACTACAAAGATCGGGCGATTCTGTATCGGAATCTGGGAAACGGCAAATTTCGCGATGTTTCGCTACAATCCGGCCCGGCCTTTCGCGAACTACACTCGTCGCGCGGCGCGGCCTTCGGTGATATGGATAACGACGGCGCAGTAGAGATTGCGGTGAACAATCAGAATGAGCCGCCTTCTTTGCTGAAGGACGCGATGAAAGAGCCCGGTCACTGGGTTCTCTTGAAGCTGGCCGGGACAAGGTCGAATCGCAGTGCCATCGGAGCACGCGTCAAGCTAACTGCCGGCGGCCAGACGCAATCGGGCGAAGTCCGCAGCGGCGGCAGTTACCTGTCGCAAAGCGATCTTCGGCTGCACTTCGGGCTTGGCACCGCCACTACAATCGATCGGATCGAAATCGCCTGGCCAGGCGGAAAGCATCAAGTGCTGGAAAACCAGAAATGCGATCGCGTGCTAGCGATCGAAGAGCCGCGTTAAGTCTCTCGCTAACGGTTCTTGACTTTTTGCAACAATTGAGATTTACTACTTGTAGTGCTACATGTTGTAGCGTTCAATGGCATTGAAACCTCCCCTTTCCGGACTTGAGCACAAGGTCATGAACGTCATTTGGTCGCGGAATAGGGCGACTGCTGCCGATGTCCAGTCGGATCTACAACCGGAACGAACTCTTCGGGATTCAACAGTACGAACGGTTCTGTCGCGGCTAGAGGAGAAGGGTTATCTCAAACATGAAGTAGACGGCCGGACCTTCGTATATTCCAGCGTCGAGCCTCCCGGCAACTTAGCCGTTCGCGCTGTAAAGCAGATCCTGGACCGCTTCTGCAAGGGATCGTTTGAATCGCTTCTCGTGGGCCTGGTTAATGATGAGATCGTCGATACGCAAGAATTGCAGCGGATTGTGGACCGGCTTGCAGCACAACGCTCCCCAAAAACACGTCAGCCGGCCAAGAGAAAGGGGCGTTCAACATGAATATCACGGAATTCGGAGCTTTGGGCCTGGTGATGAGAGGCATGGCGTTCGAATTTCTGCTTCGATCGTGCGTGCTCTTTGCCTTGGGCGCTTCAACGCTCGTTTTTCTGCGGTCGCGCTCCGCTGAAACCCGGCATCTTGTCGCCTGCGGCATGCTGTATGGGATTTTATGCTTGCCGGTTCTTCAGTTCAGCCTTCCACGGGCAATCCCAGCTGGGAACAATCGACTCGTCCCGTGGCTGTTCATCGCCGCCGCAGTATACGCGCTGATCGCCTTGGCCTTCCTTCTCCGGCTCGCATTAGGTGTCATCCGCGTACATAAGATCGTGCGACGGAGCGAGCCCATCCTCGATCGGGATCTACAAGAGCTCGCGCATGACGTCTGGCTCGAAAGCCTCTCTCCATTTAAGCCTCGAATTCGTACTTCGGCTGAGATCAACGTGCCAATCGTGGCCGGCCTGCGGGAATTCTCAATCCTGCTCCCTGTTTCCTGGAGAGTGTGGGAATCGGGAAAGCTACGGGCGGCACTCGTCCACGAGATGGCGCATGTCCGGCGAGAAGATCCGCAAAAGGCGTTTCTGGCCACGTTCACTGCATGCGTTTTCTGGATTCATCCGCTCGTGTATTGGCTGCGGCGACAGCTTGCAGCATTGGCCGAGCAGGCGTGCGACGAAGCCGCGCTTCGGCACCTGACGCCAGAGCAGTATGCGCGGATTCTGATCGAGTTTGCCGCGGATGTTGCGGTCGCAGGAAAGCGCGTTGCCGCCGTCTCTGCCGTTGTGACACACCGATCATCCCTGAAGAGACGCCTCGAACGGATTTTTTCTACCGGTCGGCCTCCGCAAACTCAGCAACGGCTCATTCGGTTGCTGTTCATTGCGTTGTCTTTTCCGGTTCTGTTTCTAATTGCTCTCGCGCCATTGAGTCCCGTGCGCGCGCAAAAGGATGCCGGGCAAAACGCTATATCCATCGCGAATGAGGCACAGGCTCGCAAACTTGAATCGGAGCTCCAGCACGATCCCGGCAATCTACGTGTTCGGGACGCGCTTATCGTCTTTTATGCAAATGAACGAAATGAGCCCCAATTTGCGAGGCATATCTTGTGGTTGGTCGAGCACCATCCCGAAGACCCGGTCGTCGCTGTAACGAGCAATTTCTTTCGAAGACCCGACAACTACGAGCGCCTTAAAGCGGCCTGGGAGGAAGCTTTGGGGACACGTTCCGATTCAGCCGATGTGCTCTATCATGCCGGGCTATTTTTCGAATCGAAGGATCCGCAACGTGCTTTAAGTTTGTTTACTCGGGCACAAGATATGACGAGAACCGATCCCAAAGCGCAACGGCGATACTTACACGCAATCGCGTTTCTTTACAGCGTGGCAGTGATTTCAGATATTAAGAACGGGGACCCAAATTGGCGGTTCAATAATATCGCGATGTCGGCTAATACTGCAGCGGCATTGCGGTCCGACGTAGATGCCTCGACCGATCCGCAGTTTCTGAGCGGAGTAGGATCGTGGCTGGTTAAGCTCGGCGACGATCAACTGGCTCAAATAGGTTTGGCTTACATCGAAAACGCAATCGAATTAGATCCCCGCAACGCAAAGTGGACGGAAACTCTCGAATCGGCAAAGGCAGAACCCATCCGGCGTCGCAACGTCCGTCTTTTGACGGGACACTGAGCTCATTCCAAGCGCAACACCCTAGCAGGGTCGATTTTTGTACTTCGACGGACGGGCACGTAATAAGCCGTCAGCGCTCCCGCAACCAAACAAATTCCGGCAATGCTCAACGAGATCGGATCTCGCACAGCAACGCCGTAAACCAGACCCGACATGAACCGCGCCAGCATTCACGCGCCGGCCGTTCCCGCAGCCACACCCGCCAGCGCTCTCACGAATCCTTGCCGGACAACCATTCCGATTAATTGATGGCGCTCGGCTCCCAACGCCATGCGGATACCAAACTCGCGTGTCCGTAAGCTAACCCCATACGCGGCCACGCCATACACGCCAACCAGCGTGAGGATCAAAGCTAATAGGGCAAAGATCCCTAGCAAAACCGTATAGAATCGCGGCACCGAAATAGACTGTTCCACCGTCGATTCCATCGTCCTTTCGTTTTCGATCACCTGCTCCGAATCAAAGCGATGAATACTTTGCCGCAGCGATGAGGCAACAGAAGTTGGATTGCCTGACGTCCTCACAACAAGCGTAGTCCCGACCGCCGGGCCAAGGTATTGCTCATAGGGCTCGTAAAACTCAGGCAAGGGTTTCTCGCTCAAAGAGCGATGCTGCGTGTTACCAACGACGCCGATAATTGTTAGATCCGGCGGAGCGGGGGCAGGTTTGCCGCTCAGGTGCTGGCCGATGGCGCTCTGATGCGGCCAAAATTTTTCAGCCATGGCGCGGTTAATCACCACCGCCCCTTTATCTCGGGCCGGGTCAACATTGCTGAACGTTCGCCCCTGCAAAAGCGGGATGCCCATGACCGCAAAATAATCCGCGCTTACAGCATGAAAATCGAGCTGGAAAGGATTGGGCGAGACATCGGGCAAATGAATTTGCAGTTGGACACCGATGCGGCCCAGTGGAAGGAAGCTGGTCAGGGCAGCTTGTTCGACCCCAGGAACATTTTGCACGACGCGAAGAATCTCGCTGTATCGTCGAGCTTGCGCCGGACGGCTAAGATGACGGGCGTGGTTGGGCGGAACGGCAGCCGTAAGAATGTGCTCGGTATTAAATCCGGGGTCCACATTCGTCAGGCGAATAAAACCCCGTATCATGAGAACCGAACCGGCAAAGAGGATCAAAGCGATTGCAATTTCGCCGATCAACAAGGCGCTATGCATCCAGCTATGGGTTCCGGTCGCGCGGTTCTGGCGATCGGCCGCGCTAAGTGTAGTTGCCGAGAGCGCGAAAGCAGGAACCAATCCAAAAAGGATTGCCACCCCGATGGTGAGCAGCACTGCAAAACACAACACCGCCAAATCCAGATGCGCATCTTCCAGCCGCGGAATTCCGAGATAAGGCGGAAGCAGATGAACAAGTACTCGATTTCCTACATAAGCGAGAACGATTCCCAAAGCTCCGCTTATTCCGCCAAGCAGAAGGCTTTCCGTTAAGACCTGGGCGATGAGATGACCTCGGCGAGCGCCTAATGCGCTTCGAATTCCAAACTCGTTTTTGCGGGCCGACGCTCTTCCTAACAACAGACTCGCCACATTCAGGCACGCGAGCAAGACAAGAAAGCCCGTTGCGGCCAATAGCAAAAGGAATGCGGAGCGGTAGTCTTCAATCGCTCTCGTGGACACTTGGTCCAGGCTTAACGTGAAATCGCGCTCGGAAGCTGGATACCGGTTGAGGAAAGCCGGAATAAGCCGGTTCAGTTCGGCATTCGCTTGATCCAGCGATACACCTGGCCGCAAGCGCGCCACAATGGATGTGTAAGCGTTTGACGGGTCAGCGACTGGAGTGCGATCGGCAAGCCAGGCCTGTATTCCCGGCTTCGGGAAATAAAACTCCTTGGGCATCACTCCGATCACGACGTAGCTTTGTCCGTTGAGGAAAATTGTCCGTCCGATTGTATTCGGGCGGCCGTGGAAGTATTTCTGCCAGGCATCGTAAGCCAATACGACCGCTGCAGGCGCATCGGGCCGAAAGTCGGATGCGACAAATACTCTGCCCAGGAGCGCTTTGCTGCCTAACAGCGGAAAAAGTTCTTGAGAGACGCTTCGCACCCAAAGATCCGCCGGTTCGTCAATGCCGGAAAGCGTCGCTGTTTCGAAAAAACCAAAACCGGCGAACGACTGCAATGAGTGCGCATACTGCCGTAAGAAGTCAAGATCGCTGATGGTATCTGCCGGAGTAAGACCGTTATGGCCCTGCTTCTCGACCTCTACAATCTGATCCGGATTCCGGTATGGGACGGTACGCAAAAAAACAGCACGAAACGCACTGAACATCGTTACCGATGCGCCGATTCCGAGCGCAAGCGAAAGAAGTGCCGTGAGCGTAAAGACGGGCGACTTTCGTAGCTGCCGCCATCCATAACGCAGGTCCTGCAGCATGCGGCCTCTTCTTACTCCGGCGTCGTCACCCAGTAACCGGCTCGCGCGTGAATCCGTTCGTCGCCGGAATTGCGGCCGCTAACCGATAACCGGTGATAGCCTGGCGGCTGCGGCTCTGGCGGCACAAACGTCAATACATAGCGATTATGAATTTCAGTCCCGATCGCGCTCAACTGTGTTTCGAGGCCATGAAGCGTGGTGAATTTGTCATGCGCTCCTCCCGTGGCCTGTGCCAAGGCATCCGCAATGTTCACTTTCGCTAGCCGCGCCAGCTCGGCTCCCAGCGCCAGAAGATTCATGCCTCCTCCCCCTCCGGCATCCCCATGCGGCTCGTATACGCCTGGCTCATCGGGTGGCGGTGGCCGATCGGAAGCTTTCTGGGTAAATGCTGTTGCATAGGCCGAATAGGAAAGCGTATAGATGACGACATCGTCCTTCTGTGCTTTCGCCGCAACATCAGCAAAATTCGCCTTACTTTGGCGGTCACGCGACTCGCCGATCAGCACAATAACGCGCCGGGCTGATTTTTTCTTGGCAGCAAGCATGTCGCAACCGAGGCTCACGCCATCAAGGAGCCGGCCCGCATCGCCGCGCGCAGACAATTTTGCAAATACGTCATCCAACGTGTCCGGATCGGCTGTGAAATTCTGCGCAATCCGCACCTCGTCCGAGACAGTTATGACCGCTGTCTGGCTGGGCGCTCCAATTTCCATATCGTTGGTTATGTAGCTGCTAATGATAGAGGCAGTCTTTTTGATCTTGGCCAGGGCTGGTTCGCTGCCATCGTTCGTTTGCAGAACGAGTACCGCATAAATCGGGAGTGCACTCGAATCATGCGAAATCATTCGCACCGCCTGCGGCTTTCCGTCGCTCAGAACGATGAAATCGTCGGCCGTCAAATTCTCTACCGGCTTACCGGATTTCATCGTTACAGAGACCGGAACCAGAACCTCGTGCGCCTTGGTTTGAAATCGCGGCTCCTGCGCCCATGCTGCTGCTGTGACAGTCAGAACGAGAGCCGCCCATTTCATTGTGTGGGAGACGTACCGGCGCTGTGTGCTGTTTCATCGGAGTGCCGCCATGCTCTCATCTACTGCGATAACGTATAGTTCACGATCACTTGCGTCACCACCTCGACCGGCTGCCCGTTGAGCAGAATCGGCCGGTAGCGCCACTGGCGCACCGCATCGATCGATGACTGAGACAGTTCGTTGCTCGGTGATGAGGTTACCGTTATCTCGCCAGGCGTTCCGTCCTTAAGGATGACCATTTGCAGCAAAACCGTCCCTTGGACATGCGCTGCTTTGGCCGCTGCCGGGTAGACCGGCTGGACCTTGCGGATCAGGTTTGCCTCTGCGACCGTGCCTCTTACGCGGATACGATCCGGCGCGAAGGGCTGCGCCAGATGTGAAGACGAATCCGACTGTGGCTTTTCCTCAGCTCCCTTCACTTGCATCACGAGTCCGCGCTCAATATTTGAATCCTGCTTGACTGTGAACTCTCGAAGCAGATCGGTAAAGCCTGGCTTCTCGATATGCAAAATATATTGGCCGGCAGCGAGATCGCTGAACGAAAATTTGCCGTCAGCGGCCGACGTTGCGTCAAGATCCGCTGAAGTATCGGCGGAATGCAGCACGATTTTTGCATCTGGAATCGCGACACCGGTGGTATCGAATAGTGAGCCTGAGATCGTAGCGGCGGAAAGTGTCGCGGACGCTAGCAGGCCGGAAAGCAACGTTCTTTTCATATGGGGACCTCCTAAATTGGAATCATTTTTCTGAAGCGTAATTGCCGGCGCGGTCGCGGCAATGGCGATCACGAGGACAGTCGAAACGAAAGCACGAGCCAGTGAGCCGGCCTTGGTTTGTGGCGCAAGAATGCGGACCAACCGCGGTTCGAGTTCGTCTTTCCGGGCCATGCATATGGCCGCGCGCGACAGCAGGCCCAGGCGGTTCGCCCGCGCAATATCGACCAGTTGGGTGGCATAGTCGGATGCACGCACGCCGGTAGCGAGCACCTGCGCATCGCAGGCGTGTTCACTCTCCTGTCGCAATCGCTTGCGAGCGAGCCAGGCAAGCGGTTGAAACCACCAAACGGCGGCGATTACATTGGCGAACAATTGCGAAATACCGTCCCTGCGCCGTATATGCGTTAATTCGTGCACGAGCACGACACGTTTGCGCATCTCCGTCCATTCGAAGCACTCTTCCGGTAACAAAATCGCCGGACGAAGCAGGCCGAAGGCAAGCGGCATCACACTGCCTTGCATAACCAGCAACCGCGGAGTGCGTCGCATGCCAAACTGTCCCGCCAGTTCGCGTAAGGAATTCAGCCAAATGGGGTCGCGCAGCGGCTTGGCTCTTCGCACCGCGCGAATCAACAAAAGCCGGCCTGTAATCGCAGGCAACAGCATTACAACGGTTCCGCTTAGCCAAAGCAACAGCGGCCAATCCGCGGCAGAAGAGTTCGCGTGTGCTGTCGAAACCGCCGAAGCATCGCCCATGCTGGTTGTCACTGTTACGCGAGCGTGTGTCCCCGTAGTGAAGAAAGCCGGAAGGTGAATCGGCGGAAGAATGAAGCTCAAGAGCGGTAATGCCGCCAGCAGGCCGAAACCGGTCAAAACCACCAGATGCCGGTATCTCGCCGGCAGCGATCTTGATAACTGTCGGACGCCTTCAATCGCCGCCAGCAGGAGTGCCGAACGCAAAAACAGCTCTCCCCAGAATGTCCAACTCATCACCGGCCCTCCTTTCGGGCTTTCTCAATCAGGGCGGAGAGGCGTTCAAAATCTTCGTCCGTTAAGTTCTGCGCGGAAACGTCCAGAAGCGTCGCGACGGCCTGTTCGGCGGACCCGTCGAAAAACGTATCGAGCAGATGGGCAACGGCCGACCGGCTTGCCTTATCGCGCGGCACCACCGGAAGATAAACGTACCGCAGATTTTTCTCGCGATGCCGTATGTGCCCTTTTTCTTCGAGCACGCGCAGGAGACCGCGCACAGCCGAGTAACTGGGCGGATCGGACAGGCCCTCGTGAATTTCGGCTGCTGTTGCCTGGCCCTGGCGATAGAGGATGTCCATAATCTCCCGTTCGCGCCGGCTGAGTGTCTGCTTAGAAAATAGCACCTTGCTAAGAAATTAGCACCAGCGCGGGACCCTGTCAAGGCTGAAATTCACGCCGTGGGGCAGACCATCGGTGGTTTGTGGTCTGCCTTCTGCGAATCCTAAAGCCAGACGATACAATGCGATCGTCCGTTCCACCCGCCAACTCACTAGGGAAAATCGGGTTTGCATTTGGATGCACACGTGTGCATAATCAAGTTGAAGGACTGATTTTATGGAAGCTGCCGTTTTAAACAATGCCCCTCTGAAAGAACTGGACGAATGGGACGATTTCGTTGCCGACCGGTATAAGCCCGGCAAAACCGAGGCTGAGTTCCGCAATTACGCGGCGGATGCGAATCCGACTGTTACGGAGTTTTACCGGCAAAATCATGCCTATCAGACGCTCGATTTCGTATTGCAAAAGAAGGCCGAGTATTGCGGCCTCAAACGCGGCAAAAAGAGCATCTGGGAAATGGCCGAATATCTCAACACACTGGTCGATGACAGCGACCCCGATACCGACCTGACTCAGATCGAGCACTTACTTCAGACGTCCGAAGCCATCCGCAAAGACGGCCATCCGCGCTGGTTCGTGCTGGCCGGACTATGCCACGATCTGGGAAAAGTTTTATGCCTCTACGGCGAGCCGCAATGGGCGGTAGTGGGCGACACGTTCCCGGTGGGCTGCGCGTATTCCGATCAGATTGTATTTCCGGAATTCTTCGCTGCGAATCCAGATAGCAAGGTTCCCGAGTATCAGACGAAATACGGAATTTACAAACCCAACTGCGGTCTCGATAACGTGCATCTTTCCTGGGGACACGACGAGTACATCTATACCGTTACGCGGAACTATCTTCCCGAACCGGCCCAGTACATGCTGCGTTACCACTCGTTCTATCCGGCTCACCGCCATGGTGCTTACCGGCATCTCATGAATGAGCACGACGAGCAGATGTTCGACTGGGTTCGCGCCTTCAATCCGTACGACTTGTATTCAAAAGGCCGCGAGCGCCCCAACTGGAACGAGATTAAGCCGTATTACGAAGATCTGGTTGCGGAATTCTTCCCGGCCAAGATCGATTGGTAACGGGCCGGGGGCGGCGCCGTCGATTGCCGCACTACAAGTTCGCCTTTAACAAGCTGCGTCTTCTCGGGCTCACTGCCGTTTAAAAGATCAACCAGCAGTTGCATTGCACTTCGCCCGAGTTCCCGCATGGGTTGTCGCACAGTGGTAAGCGCCGGCTGCATGAGCGCGGCGAAGAAAAGATCGTCGAAACCATTGATCGACAGGTCCTCCGGGACGCGCATCTTCCGCATATTTGTCGCATTTAGAACGCCGAGCGCCGACATATCGTTGTAGCAAAAGATGGCGGTCGGCCGCGGGTTTAAAGCCAGCAGTTCGAGCGCCTTTCGTCGAGCCCCTTCCGGCTTTCCGTCGGCTCGCACCACAAACTCGGGCCTTAGATTGAGGCCGGCATGGGTCAGCGCATCCGTCAGGCCGCGCAATCTCTCGGAGTCGGATTCGAGACCGGACTCGTCGCCGATATACGCAATTTCTGTGTGCCCGAGCGCAATGAGGTGATCGGCAACCTGCCGTGCCCCGTCCAAATTGTCGATACTGACCGAGCGGACAAATTCGCTCGGATGCTGGTTATTCAGCAACACGACGGGAACTTCCATCTCGGACAACGTTGGCAAATATAATGCCCCCACACGCGACGACGCAACCACGATCCCGTCTACCCGGCGCTCATGGAAGGACCGCGCTACAGCCATTTCGCGCTGGGGATCGGCTTGGGAAGTTGCCAGTATTACTGAATATCCATGCTCGTTTGCGACCGCTTCGATACCCGCAACTACTTCGCCGTTGAACGGATCGGCAATGCTCGTCACTACTACGCCGATCGCTTCCGTTTTCCGCGTTACCAGGCTGCGGGCGACCGCGCTGGCGCGGTATCCCAATTCTTCCGCTATCTTTTTTATTCGTGCAGCGGTTTCAGCCGGGATTAACGGGCTGTCCCGGAGTGCGCGTGAGACAGTGGAGTGTGAAACTCCTGCAATCCTGGCGATGTCTTTGATGGAAGTTGGCATCGAAACGCTACAATGACTTCCTTCATGGTGTCAAAATCGGTTTGCTTCTGTCTGTTCTGGGCGATCTTTGCCACCGCGGCCTCAGCGCAGCAATCGCTTCTGAAATCTCTAAACGGCAATCGTCCCGTACTCGATGCACACAACTGCTACCCCTATGACGGCCGTTGGACGAATCGCATCGATCGCGCTCTCGCAACGGGCTTTCCGGTTTCAATCGAACAGGACCTCGCCTGGTATGTCGATCCATCAACGGGCAAAGGGCGCGTCGTCGTAACGCATACGCCGCACCCGAACGGGACCGAACCTACTCTGCGCGCCTATTTCTTCGAGCGCGTCCAGCCAATTG
>DAISJE010000092.1:0-11149 GCA_036821665.1 Bryobacteraceae bacterium
CCGCTAGACCGATCAGCATGATTACGCCGATCTGCGCATACACATTGTTCTCAAATTTGCGGCCCCAAAGAAACAGATAAGCCCCAAAGACCGCGACTGGGGTGCTTAACAGAACACTGAGGGGAAGCGACCAACTTTCATATTGTGCTGCGAGGATGAGAAAGACAAATAGCAGCGAGAGACCAAAAATCGTGCTGGTCGAAACACCTTGCGAGGCTTTTTGCTCCTGAAAAGACATGCCGGTGTAATCGAAACCCATTTCCGGCGGCATAGTCTGCGCAAATACTTCTTCCAAGGCTTGCATCGCTTGACCGGAGCTGTAACCGGGAGCTGCGCTCGCGAGAATTTGGGCCGCGCGGTATTCGTTATAGCGCAACGTAAATTCCGGGCCGGTGATTGGCTTGATATCACTCACAGCACTTAACGGGACCATGGCGCCTTTGTTATTCGCAACGTAAAACTGCCGCAGATCGGCGGCGCTTGTCCGGTAATTTCCTTCGGCCTCTACATACACCTGCCATTGACGCCCGAAGCGATTGAAGTAGTTGACCAGATAGCCGCCCATAAATGTCTGGAGCGTCTGATAGACCTCCGCCACGCTTACGCCTTGACGAACGACTTTAGCCCGATCAACGTCGACGAAATCCTGCGGCACGCTGGGAAGATTTGTGGTGCTGACAACAGCCAACTCCTTGCGTTTGCGAGCAGCCGCCACGAACTTATTTACGTTTTCAGCAAGAAAGCTCAGACTTCCGCCTGACCGGTCTTCGAGCATGAACTGCACGCCGCCTGAAGTGCCGACGCCGGGGATTGAAGGAGGTGTAAATGAAAATGCAATCCCGTCCGGTATTTTTGCTAACTCTCTTGCAAGATGGGCTCGAATAGCCGCATTACTCTCGTTATCGCTCTTACGTTCATCCCAGGGTTTCTCGGTAACAAAGAAAAAAGCATTGTAAGTGCTTTGTACAAGACTTAGAAGGCTGAATCCGATAACAGATGTCACGCCCTGCACACCAGGCGTGTGCATTGCAATATCTTCCACTTGCCGGGCCGCTGCGGCAGTCCTTTGTAGAGATGCAGCCTGAGGCAACTGGAGTGAGACGAAAACGTATCCTTGATCTTCTTCCGGGAGAAAGGAGCCCGGTAGTTTGCCACGTATAAAATACGCAGCCACCACAAACGCCGCCAAAATCGCCAAGCTGAGAACTGCCCGGCGAATAAGCAAGCCGGAAAAGCTGACGTATTTTTCCGTAGCGCCCTTCAGTGCGCGGTTAAACCCGCCGAAGGCGCGAGCCAGCCATCCGCGCGACTTCTTCTTCGGCTTCAGTAGCATCGCGGCAAGCGCCGGGCTGAGAGACAGCGCGTTGAAGGCCGAAAAAGCCACCGATATCGCAATGGTCACGGCGAATTGTTGGTACAGGCGTCCGGTAATACCGGGAATGAATACCGTCGGAACGAACACTGCCGCCAAAATTAAGGCGGTCGCAATTACCGGGCCCGATACCTCTTGCATCGCCTGCAGAGATGCGGCTTTAGGATTCATTCCTTCGTCAATGTGACGTTCGACGGCTTCCACAACCACGATGGCGTCATCCACCACGAGCCCGATCGCCAATACCAGCCCGAATAGAGAAAGAGTATTGATGGAAAAGCCGAGGAAGGGAAAAATGACAAAAGTGCCAATGAGTGAAACAGGAACCGCAGCCAGCGGGATAAGCGTTGCGCGCCAGCCCTGCAGAAATATGTAGACCACCAGGATGACCAGACCGAGCGCCGCGAAAAGCGTGACCATGATCTCGTCCATTCCGGCCGTCACTGCCTGCGTCGTGTCGAGACTAACGTCGAAAGCAAGATCCTGGGGAAAACTCTTGGTGAGTTTGGTCATGGCTTGCCGGACGTTTTCGGCTGTTGAAACCGCGTTCGACCCCGGCAATTGGTAGAGCGCCAAAATCGCGGATGGCTTGCCATTGTAACGGCCCGTCAAATTGTAGGTCTGCGCGCCTAGCTCCAGACGGGCCACATCTTTCAGTCGTAGCGTGGAGCCATCCGGATTCACTCGCAGGAGAATGTTTCCGAACTCTTCCGCGGTTGTAAGACGTCCTTGCGCTTGCACGCTATAGGTAAATTGCTGACCGTCCGGTGCAGGCTCAGCGCCGATCTGACCGGCGGGATTCACGGTGTTCTGCGCCTGCAGCGCCGAAATAATTTGCGGTACCGTAACCTGCAGTTTCGCGAGTTTGTCCGGATTCACCCAGCACCGCATCGCATACTGTCCGGCGCCAAAGACATTCACCTGCGATATGCCCGGCACGCGAGTCAATTGATCGACCAGATTGATGTAGGAGTAATTGGCTAAGAAGAGGCTGTCATAGGTGCCGTGTGGAGAATAGAGCGCTATTAGCATCAACGGCGAAGTGGGCGATTTTCGAATGACAAGTCCGGCGGTATTAACTTGCGCCGGCAATTGCGCCTGCGCTTGTGCCGTACGGAGTTGGGTCAGTACCTGATCGATATTCGGGTCAGTAGCCACATCGAAATCCACGGTAATGCGCGTCTGCCCGTTGTTGGCGTTGATCGAATACATGTAGTTCATGTTGTCGACCCCGCTGATTTGCTCTTCGAGCGGAGTAGCAACAGATTGCTCCAGTGTTTCTGCGTTCGCTCCGGGATAGATTGCTTGCACCTGTACTTCCGGCGGCACGATAGAAGGGAACTGCGCAATCGGAAGCCTCAGCATCGAAATGAGCCCGACCAGCACCATAAAAATCGCGATCACGATGGCGACAATCGGACGGTTGATGAAAAACTTCGACATCTACTTGCTTTCCCCCAGGGCGGCGGGATAGGGAGATTCGGCCTTTGAAGTGTCGGGCTTCGGATTCACAACTTCGCCATCTCTGACTTTCGACGTTCCTTCCGAAACAACGCGGTCTTCCGGTTTCAACCCGCTCTTTACGATCCACATGTCGCCTATGCGATCGCCCATTTCGACTGTCCTCACGCTGACGCGGTTGTCAGCTCCGACGACGGCAATTTGATCCCTGCCCTGTAGCTCCGTCACAGCTCGCTGCGGAACAAGCAACGCATTCTGATTGAAGGCCGTCATGGCCCGAATACGTCCAAACTGGCCGGGTCTCAGGATATTGCCCGGATTCGCGAATGCGCCGACAATGCGAATCGTTCCGGTTTGGGCATCTACCTGGCGATCGGGGAAAAGGATGCGCCCTTCATGCGGATAGACATTTCCATTCGCCAGCGTAAGCTGGAGCGGCACTGGCTTCTTTGACCGCAAAAAATCCGCGCTCGCGCCTTTGATCTTGTCTGCAAGGCTCAAATACTCTTGTTCGCTGATGGAAAAGTAGACCTTAATCGGGTTCACCTGAGAGACCGTCGTAAGAACAGTCGTGGGACTGACAAGATTCCCAATCTGAGTCTGCGCAATTCCCGAAATTCCATCGAGCAGCGAGCGGACCTTTGTGAACCCAAGGTTCAGTTGCGCCGTTTCTACGGCCGCTTGAGCCGCTTCGATACTGGCCTGATTCGCTTTAATGAGCGCCTGGACTTGGGCTTCGTTCTGGATGTCATTATCAAGCTGGCTTTGCGCAATGGCGTGCGCCTGCGCCAGGGGAGTGTCTCGCTTGACGTTGATCTGAGCGAGGCCTAGTTGAGCTTGTGCCTGCCCCAATTGCCCCTTGGCTTGCGCCACTTGGCCTTTGGCTTGGTCCAGAGCAGCCTGGAATGGCCTCGGATCGATTTCGAACAGCACATCGCCCTTGTGAACATACGACCCTTCCCGATATGTTTGCCGGATCAAATACCCGGACACTTGCGGTTGTATATTCGCATTCGTGTACCCGTCCAGAGATGCCACCCAGTTCCCATAAATGGGAACAGTTTTTTGCTCCACCGTCACTACGCCGACAATGGGCGGAGGCGGCGGAGCGTTGGTCTGAGCCTTCGTGCCGCACCCTGCTGTGATTACTAACGCGGAAACAGTCAGTGCAGCGATTCGGCGAGGCTTTGCCTGCGCACCTGAAGCCATTTCCAAATTTTACAGAGGTGAGTTTCTGAATCTCGTTTTCGGATGGGCTTCGAGGCCGTTCCCCTTGACCATCTACAACCGGATGAAGTATTGTAGATAGTCAAGGAGAGTTAATCATTTGGGCAAACCGACAGACCTTGTTCAGGGCACCCTCGACTTACTGATTCTTAAGACGATCTCACTCGAACCAATGAACGGTTGGGCGATTGCGAAGCGGATTGTCCAGGTCTCCAAAGATGTTCTGCAAGTTCAGCAGGGTTCTTTGTATCCCGCCTTGCATCGTCTGGAGCATCAGGGTTGGATAAAAGCCGAATGGAAAGATTCCGAGAACAACCGTCGGGCAAAGTTCTATTCCTTGACCGCGGCGGGCCGGAAGCAACTCAAATCAGAACTTGAAAACTGGCAGCGCCTGTCGAACGCAATCGGGTTAGTTATCGCAGCAGGTTAGGAGACAGTATGCGTTGGCCGGCAAGATTGCGAATGCTTGTGCGATCGCTATTTCTGCACAGGCAAACGGAAGCCGATCTCGATGATGAAATGCGCGATCATCTGGAGCGCGAGATCGAGGATAACGTGCGCTCGGGGATGACCGGCGAAGAGGCACAGTTCGCGGCACAACGCCTGGTAGGCTCCGTTTCCCTTTACAAAGAGGAATGCCGCGATGCGCGCGCAATTCGCTTTATTGAGAGCTTGTTGCGGGATCTGCGTTATGCGGTTCGTATGCTGCGTCGCACTCCGCTCTTTACTGCTGTAGCGATTATTACGTTAGCCCTCGGCATAGGCGCGAATACAACCGTATTCACGTTCGTCGAAAACATTCTGTTGCGGGGCTTGCCGGTCCGCAATCCCGAGCAGCTTGCGTCTTTGAATTGGGGCGGCATGGTGAATATTTCGTATCCCAATTACTTGGACTTTCGCGATCGGACTACGGCGTTTTCAAATTTGATCGCCTTGCGAATCAACCCGGTCAGTATGAGCGTACACGCGCGGGAGAATTTTCGCGTGTGGGGTTATGAAGTGAGCGGTAATTACTTTCGCACGCTCGGGATTGCTCCGGAACTGGGGCGCTTTATCGCCCCCGCCGACGACGGAGCGCCCGGCGCCAATCCCGTTCTGGTGCTCAGCGACCGGCTTTGGCGAAGCCGCTTCGCAGCAGATCCCGAGATTACCGGCAGAATTGTCAAAATCAACGGCAATTCCTTTACCGTGGTTGGCGTCGCTCCTCCGTCCTTCCTGGGAACGGAGTTGATTTTTGCGGGAGATTATTGGGTTCC
Source organism: Bryobacteraceae bacterium (assembly GCA_036821665.1). Lineage (GTDB taxonomy): Bacteria > Acidobacteriota > Terriglobia > Bryobacterales > Bryobacteraceae > Bog-105. The sequence goes on from DAISJE010000092.1 coordinate 5,317, forward strand.
AATGAGCATGGAACTGCAGATCGAACCGGGTAATGACTGGCTTCGCAGCCGCGGTTCTCAAGAAGTGTGGCTCATGGGGCGTCTAAGACCGGGTGTGTCTCACGCCCAGGCAGAAGCGGATTTGGATCGGCTTGCCCGGCAGTTGGCCCGCGTTTATCCCAATGATGTGGAACCGAATGCAAAATTTAAGTTGTCACGTCCGGGACTGATAGGCAACGCCCTTCGCGGCCCCATTACCGGATTTGGCGTCGCGTTCATGGGAGTTGCCGGAATTGTGCTCCTTCTGGCGTGCGCAAATCTCGCGGGTATGCTGCTAGCCCGCGCTTCAGATCGCCGGCGCGAAATCGGAATACGTCTGGCGCTCGGCGCGAGCCGGTTCCAATTGTTAAGCCAACTCATGACCGAGAACATGCTGCTTGCCTTGAGCGGCGCTCTGCTTGGACTCGCTCTCGCCATAGGAGTCTGCAATCTTTTTAGTGCCTGGCATCCAGGCTTTGACCTTCCTATCAACACGAGCCTTCATCCCGATGTCACAGTCCTCTGGTTTACGATTGCCATTGCTCTCCTGACCGGGCTTTTATTTGGGCTGGCCCCCGCGCTCCAAGCGTTAAAAATCGATTTAGTCCCGAGCCTAAAAGACGAGCCGCTCTCGAGCCGTTTTCGACGGTTGCGCCTCCGTGACGTTTTGGTCGCTGGCCAAGTCGCGCTTTCGGTACTGCTCGTTGTTTCTTCGGTGCTGGTGGTGCGGAGCTTGCAGCATGCTCTCACATTGAATTTAGGCTTCAACCCGAATAATGCTGTTTCCGTTTCCTTTGATCTGGGGTTACAGGGGTACAGTGAAACACGCAGCCTACAGTTCGATGCCGGTTTGCTTCAAAAGACTTCCGCCCTGCCCGGCCTGCAATCGGTTGGGGTCATCAACAATTTGCCGCTTCGAAGTGGCGAAAACAACGAGGTTATATCGCGCGCGGATCGCCCTGTGCCGAAGCGATCCGAATGGCACGCGGCAATCGTCTACAACATTTCGCCCGGCTATCTTCACACGGCTGAAACGAGACTTCTTGCCGGACGCGACATCGACGATCGTGATCGCAAAGGCGGGCCGCTTGTTGCCATTGTTAACGAGGCGCTGGTACAACTGCTCTACGGGAAGGAAAATCCGCTGAGCAAGCACCTTCGCGTGGGAGACAAGGTATTCGAAATCATCGGCGTGGTTGAGACCGGCAAGTACGAGTCGCTCGGCGAAGATCCGCATCCGGCGGTTTTTCTTCCCATCGCTCAGACTGGAATCGGATGGACAACGCTGGTGGCCAGGACCTCTTTACCTCCACAGCAAGCCACAGAGATGTTGCGGAAAACGGTGCTCGATCTCAATCCTGATCTGACACTTTTCAATGTCGGAAGTCTGAAGGCGCAACTCGCGTTGCCGCTCTTTCCGGCCCGAGCGGCGGCCATTGTACTCGGAGTGTTCGGCGTGCTCGCCATGGTGCTCGCAGCGACAGGCTTATTCGCGTTAGTCGCGTATTCAGTAGCCCGCAGGCTACGCGAAATCGGAATCCGCATGGCCTTGGGGGCACGACCGGGTCAGGTACTCTCTTCGGTGCTTCGCCGGACTGTTATTCTTTGCGCGATTGGTATTTCGGTCGGAACTCTGATCACCCTGGCCGCCGGTAAGCTGCTATCCGCGGTACTCTATGGCGTCAGCCCTCGCGATCCCATAACTTATATGACAGCGCTGGGTATCATGATCGCGGTTGCTCTTGTTGCCTGCTGGCATCCTGCGGTTCGGGCGATAAGAGTTGACCCGGCGCGCGCGTTACGAGAGCAATAGAAGGAAGCGGTTCTTAATGCAATGTCGCCAAGTAATTGCCGTAGCCAATGATGACAGTGGATCCGACCAGGACCAATAGCCCGATAGCCAGAAACGTGTGCGCTGTGCGTCCAGCACCCTTCCATTCACTTAAGCCGATGCCCCAAAGCGAGCTGAAGATCACGATGCTGGCCATGTGAATAGTCCAGCTCGAGAACTTGTACGCGCCCATCTGCGTTTCGCCCATCGTGTAAAAAAAGAATTGCATGTACCACGTCACCCCGGCCAGTGCGCACCATAGGTAATTCATGCCGAGGGGCACGCGAACCGTTTCGCGCAGGACTTCGGTCGGCGTTGAGGTTAATACGCTAGCAGTGGGGCCGCTCAAAGCGGTCTCTTCAATCGGCTGCGGTTCTTTGCCAGACGAGATAGGCAATTTGGAACTCAAGTACTCGTGGCCGGTTTTATTACGGATATTCAGCAAAACCGTCCAGATGAAATTCGTAGCGAAGCCGCCGATCAGGACGACAACCAGAACCGGCAATCCTTGCCAGAGGGCCGGCGTTCCGTAGTGCATGGTGAGATTGCGAATGGGATCCCCAGCGGCCAAACCGTAGGCGAAACACGCGCTCATCACACCCGACAAAAGAGCAACGAGAAAACCCTTTTTCAGATCGAATTCCTTGATGGAAACTTGCCGTTCCTCCGGAGGCAGCGCACGTTCCTTGTAAATGCCTGCCACGCCCGCAATCGCCAGGCCGGCCAAACACACTGCGATTCCCACGAGGATCACGCGTCCCGAAGTTGTGCCGAGCACCTGCGAGACAAACTGGCCTTTGAAAATGGGAGGCATCAGCGTTCCGAACGCCGCGCACAAGCCCATCACAATCGCCATGCCGAGAGAGAGTCCCAGATATCGCATCGTCAAGCCGAAGGTCAAGCCGCCAACGCCCCATAACAACCCGAAAAAAAAGCACCAGAACAGAGTTGATCCCGGCGTGGCGGAGAGAACCGCGGCCAGTTTGTTGGTAAGAAGTGAGGCGACGATCCAAGGTGCAATTATCCAGCTAAAAACACCCCCAACCAGCCAGTACGTCTCCCAGGACCAACGCTTCACCAATCTATAGGGAACGTAAAAGCTTCCGGAAGCGAGGCCTCCGAGCCAGTGATAGACAACCCCAAGCGCCGGATTAGGAATCATTCCGGTTCACCGCAGGAACGCGTCCGATAAACCGCCATCCACGGGGATGATGTGCCCGGTTGTCTTGGCGCTTTCGTTGCCGGCCAGCCAGAGAATCGCCTGTGCACAATCCCGCGGATGAATCGGCTGCCGGGTGAGAGTCCGCTGTGCATAGAAGTCTGCGAGCTTGCCGCGAAGGTCATCAGTGGACTCGCTCTCTGAAAATTCGATTTTGTATTTTTGAAGCGATTGAATTACGCGATCGCGTGGAAACATGGTCGAGCCTGCGACAACAGTGGCCGGCGCGATTCCATTTACCCGCAGCGCCGGTGCGAATCGTACCGCAAGTTCCCGAATAAGGTGATTCAAAGCGGCCTTGCTCACGTCATACGCTTCGCTGCCTTGTTTTGGAACCACGGCATTAGCGGAACCGGTGAGCACGAGAGAGCAGGGAAGCCGCTGGTCCTGAAATATCCAGGCCGATTCTTGCGCAACCAGATAATTACCGGTCACATTTACTAAGAACGTCTTGCTCCATTGCGCCTCCGTGAGTTGGCCGCCGGGGCCTACGGGAAAAATCGCCGCCGTGTTGACGATAATATCGATTCCGCCAAATTGCAACACCGCATGCCGCAGAGCTGTAGCCAGGCTTTCCGCCGAAGCAATATCGACGGCTATGTGTGTAACGGCTTCTTTTGATGCAAGGCTGGCAACTTCGGACGCAACAGATGCGGCTGCAGCCTCGTTCTGATCCGCCACGACAATATGCGCGCCTTTACCGGCGAGCATCAGTGCAACTTCGCGCCCGATTCCGCTACCGCCCCCCAGAACAAGCGCGATTTTCCGGCTGAACTCCGCTTCAGCCGGCATGCGCCGCAGTTTTGCTTCCTCCAGCGCCCAATACTCGATGCGAAAGGCCTCAGAGCGCGGAAGCGCGACATAATTATGAAAACTGGCGAACTGCTTCGACTGCTCAGGATACCGGGCCTGCGGAAGCGGGTTCGGAGGCGCACCGGATTCCAGCGCATTAGCACCGGCCATGACATGAATCGCGTTGATGAAGAATTCGGTGATGATCCGCGCTTCTTTTTTGCTCTTGCCAAATCCGAAGATTCCCAGGCCAGGAATTATGACCACCGATGGATTCGAATCCCGGAGCGCGGGGGAATCGGAAGCCGCCCATTCTTTGTAGTATTTTGCGTATTCGCTGCGATACGTTCCAGCTTGTGCGCTAATTGCGGTTTTCAGATCATCAACGTTGTGCTTAGCAGGCTGCCAGTCGACGAACATCGGACAGATTTTGGTTCGCAAGAAATGGTCCGGGCAACTGGTTCCCATCGCCCCAAGCTCACGCGCCCACTTTGAACCGGCGAACGCAAGTGCATCTTCGGTATCGGCATAATGAGCAATTACGCGGCGATTTGACGAAAGAATCCCGCGCAGGGTGGGAAGGATCTGCCCCGCGATCTCCTTACGATTCGGCGCAGGCCGATTCTCGACGCCACCAAAGATCGCGTCCTTGCGCGATTCGTGCTCTTTGATGAATGCACCCATCTGGTCGATAGTGCGGACGCTGTTCAGGTAGCATTCGCGTTGCGTATCGCCCCAGGTGAAGAGACCGTGGCTGCCGAGGAGAATACCGTCGCAATCGGGGTTGTCACGCACGGCACGTTCCAGCATTAGACCCAATTCGAAGCCGGGCCGCTGCCAAGGGAGCCATACGATCTTGCGGCCGAAATTGCGATTGAACTCCGCTAGCTTTTCTTTTCCGTTCGCGCTGGCGGCAATGGCAATGGCCCAATCGGGATGAAGGTGATCTACGTGTGCAAACGGCAGAAACGCGTGGAGGGGCGTATCGATGGACGCCGCAACCCGGTTCTCGCCGAAAGCGGACAGCGGATAGTAAGGAACCATCTCATCTTCGTATGCTTCGCCGCGGTATAACTTTTTCAATTCTTCGAGCCGGTCCAAATAGAGCAGTGCGAAACCAGATTCCTGAATGGAGCCGAGATCTCCGCCGCTTCCTTTTACAGCCAATACACGAACGGACCTCCCGGTGAATGGATCGGGCAATTCGAATTTGGAGCTGGTGTTGCCGCCGCCGAAGTTTGTGATGCGCAGATCCGCGCCAAGCAGATTTGAGCGGTAACGAAGCAGAGCCAATTGATTCGCCGAAAGGGCCGCTGCTTCTTTTTCGTCCCAGAGATCTTTCAAGTGAGTGACTTCGAGTATGGCTGACATCTCTGTCTGTAATTTTCGCTTAGGCGTAGGATCCGGCGCTCGACATGTTCCGCTCCGCCCGCTCCTGAGAAATACGCTCCAGGTAGCCGCTCTCCAGGAAAGCTTTCATCGGATCGGCCGGCAGATCTTTCGATTCGCGCCATTCGCGCATGGCAGGCCGTACATCTGTAAAGAATGCATCCTGCAAAAGCGATTCGGCAGAAATGAGATCGCACTTGTGCTGCGCGGTCGCGAGGCGCTTGTAATCGACCAAAGCCGCTTTCGCAAACTGCTCTTGTGCCATCGCAACTGTCTGAATCATCGCCGGAATCTTGTCCTTTAAGTTGTGGCTTTGATCGACCATGTAGGCGATATCGGCTCGTCGTTTGTCCTCCCACTCGAAGTACTGAATCTCATGAAAGATCCGGAAAACCTGATAAGGATCGATGGACGCCATAGTCAGATCGTCATCGGCATAGCGTCTGTCATTGAAGTGGAAGCCGCCCAGCATGTCCTCCGAAAGCAGCCACGCCACAATTTGCTCGATGTTCTGTGACAAATAGTGATGGCCGGTATCGACCAGAACGCGGGCCTGCGGCCCGGAGATCTGCGCTAGCTGCGCC
>DAISJE010000093.1:0-9524 GCA_036821665.1 Bryobacteraceae bacterium
CCCTGCGATTTCGATTTTTATCTGAGTGTGCCTGCGTTGTTCATGAATTCGCTGTATTCCGGATTGACCGGAATCGGCGTTCAGCCGGATCGTATTCACTATGAGTCGTTCGGACCGGGAACAGTTTTAAGACCCGAGATTCCCCGAAAGCCGCTCGAACAGGGTGTGCCTACCGCCCGGGTCAGATTCTTACGCTCCGCTGTTGAAGCAGCGTGGCAGGCAGGAGACGGTACACTGCTCGAATTCGCCGAGGAGAATGGCCTTGCTCCGGCTTTCGGGTGCCGTTCGGGAATCTGCGGCTCGTGCAAGACGCGCATTATTAGCGGCGATGTGGATTATCTGGATGAGCCGCTTGCCCGACGCGCTCACGATGAGGTGCTGCTCTGCTGTTCGGTGCCACGGCAGCATCTTGCAGACAAGCTCAACGGCGCGGTTCCGGATCTGGTCCTGGATCTTTAGAGGCGGGCCAATAACACGAGAACAGGCAAATCGAAGCGTTTGGGTGTAAATTCAAGAGCGGAACGAAGGAGTCCAAGAGGTGAGGCCTAAGAACGATACTTTACGGCTGGGTGCGCGAGTTCTTCTCTGCGGCATGATTGTGGCCGGCGCAGTTTGGGCACAAACGACGATTACGTGTTCCTCCGATGATGGCCGGCGAAACTTTTGTCCCGCCAATACACAGCGTGGTGTGCAGTTGATCAAACAGCGAAGCGGTTCGCCTTGCGTTCAAGGCCGTACTTGGGGATGGAACGAGAAAGGCATTTGGGTAGACCGCGGGTGTCGCGCCGATTTCATGTTAGGACGCGGCGGCGGATATCGCCCGGGACCAGGTCAGAGGCCAGTAGTTCAGACAATTACCTGTTCGTCGGACAACGGGAAGCGCAACTGGTGCCCCAATCCTACGAACGGAGATGTTCGTCTTATCAAGCAAAGAAGCGGCTCTCCTTGCCGCCGTGGTTCCACGTGGGGAACTCAGCCTGGATCGATTTGGGTAGATCGCGGCTGCCGCGCTGATTTTGAAATCCGCTCGGGCGGCCGCCGCTAAGCGCGCTTTACCGAATGCTTTCGCTTTGTTCGGCTTTAATTCCAGCCGTCCTCTTGGTATCGGCGGGGACCTCCAATTCTGAGGCCCAGGAACAGGTGAGGATTGACGCAAACGCTCCAGCGAAGTCATTTTCGCATTTTTGGGAGCAAATGTTCGGCTCGGGTCGGGGCACTTTGTCGCTGCGTGAGAGCTATCGAAACGATTTGCGTGCGGTTAAAGACGTCACCGGCTTCCGTTACGTGCGTTTTCACGGAATTCTCGACGATGATGTCGGCGTCTACACCGAAGATGAACACGGCAATCCGGTTTATAACTTCGCTTACGTCGACCAGATCTATAGCGGACTTCTGAAGGATGGCGTGCGCCCTCTGGTGGAAGTCAGTTTCATGCCGAAAAAGCTGGCATTCAATCCCGACTGGCTGCATCCGTTCTGGTACAAGCCGAACGTCTCGCCGCCCAAAAGCTGGGAGAAGTGGGATGGACTGATCACCGCCTTCGGGCGGCATCTGATTGAGCATTACGGTATCGACGAAGTAGCCCAATGGTACTTCGAAATTTGGAACGAGCCGAATATCGATTTCTGGGGCGGTATTCCGCGCCAGAAAAGCTATTTCGAGCTATACGACCATACGGCTCACGATCTGAAATCGGCCAGCTCGCGGTTGCGTGTGGGTGGTCCGGCGACGGCTGCGGCTTCCTGGGTGGACGCCTTTCTGAAATATACCGCCGAGAACCATGTGCCGGTGGATTTTGTATCGACCCACGGCTACGCCGACGATACAGTCGAAAATCTGTTTGGCACAAACGAGGACATCCCGATGGATGATCGCGTCTGCCGGGCAATAGCGAAGGTAAGAAAGCAGATTCAGAATTCCCCTTCGCCGAAGCTGCCGCTGTTCTGGACCGAGTGGAATGTTCCTGGGATGGACAACGCGCGTGATACATCTTATGTCGGTCCTGCGGTAGCAAATACGATTCGAGAATGCGACGGCATGGTTGACCAGATGTCGTTCTGGACATTCTCCGACGTGTTTGAAGAAGGCGGCCCGATTCCCCAGCCGTTTGAAGGACATTTTGGGTTAAGGGCCGAGGGCGGCATCAATAAGCCGAGCTACTACGATTTCAGCTTGCTGCATCGGCTTGGCGACCAGCGCATCGCGAATGCGAATCCAAACGTGATTGTGACGAGGCGGGCTGACGGAACCCTTGCCATCGCTGTCTGGAACCTTGTCGATCCCGACAAGACAGGCAACACAAAAAAGTGCCGCTTGATATTCGAAAATCTTCAAAAAGGCGTTCCGGTAAAAGTAAGTCGCGTCGATAACGACCATGGAAATACGCTCGCGGCGTACAAGGCGCTGGGCAGCCCGCGCTATCCTACCGACGAACAGATTAAGCAGCTAAATGCCGCGACTCAGCTCCCGGCGCCTGAACAGACTCATCTCGAAGGCAATCATTTGGATTTGGACCTTCAGCCCAACGCGCTTGTTTTGGTCGAGGTGAACTCGAATCCATAACGGAGCGCACGATCACGCTAATCCCAATTGGCGAATGGCTGCTCCGGCGCCGGCGAGATTAGTCAACTTCATTTCCGAATATTTGCGCGATAGGATGACACCATCGGCATCGCCGTGGAATGCCGCAAGCACCGCCTCTTCGGTTCCTTTTGGCGTGGACTTGCTGTGATTCGCCGCCGTTGGAATATCGATATCGATTCCGGGCCACAGCAGCGTCTTAGTATCGTCAAGGCCGGCGCGAGCCCGTTTCGTCTCCCCCAATACGTAATCGCTCGAAAAGCCAGTATGGGGAATCTGATCGAAATTTCCTTCATTCCGATAGCCGAGGACCCGGTAATGAAATTCGAGCAATTCTTCGGGAGGGACATCTCCGTATTGAGTATGGCTGACATTGTTTATATAACTCGCCATGCGCTCGCCGGCGCAGTTGTGATACATCACAATCTTCAAAAAATCAGAGTAGGGAGCGATTCGATGTAGATCCTGTTCTGACCGATAGATGGGACTGAATGAATTGTTATGCCAGATGTGCCAGCCGACACCCATCTTCGGCTTGATTGATTTGACCTTTTTGTAAATGGCCTGATATGTCTCGCGCAAGCTGTCGTGCCACAGATTTTCCCAAGCAAGTAGCTCCGGATATGTGAGCATAAGCCGCCAGAGTTCCACGTTGTAACCGTCGACTGGCCGCGTCCCCGAGCGTGAGGCGCGTACGAAGTTTTCAAGTTCAAGGAATCCGGCGTGTGCTCGCTCAACACGGATGCCTTGCGCCTCAGCTCTGTTTGTGCAAAATTTACAGAAGCAAGTTACGCGCCCTGGATCTCCGGCGCCTCCGTGGTGCGAGCCTAAAGCATTCGCGAAGGCCCCCTGGCGCTCCGATCCCCACATGATGCCGTCGAGGTCCCATGACCGCGCATAGTCTTCCACTATTGCGAGGAGAAAGTTTCGATAGCCAGGATTATTCAAACACAGAGTGGAGGCGTTCCGGCCATGCAAGTCTCGCTCCTGCAGCTCCACAATACCGGGAATATCGGAACGGAAGACGTCTTCGAACCAAGCAATGTTCTTTATCCCGCGTTTGCGGGAAGCAGGGAGTACGGCCTCGAATACATCGAAGTCGCCAAGATCGGGTGCGCGGAGATTCTTTAGCGGACTGTTGGCATAGTACTGCTGGTGAAGCGCAGTGTAGCTTCCACCGTGAAAGCTAGCGGTATCATACTGCTGCTTTCCATGATCCGGCAAGGGTTGCCCGGGTACTTGCCGGCCCGCGATGCCGCGGCCATAGGTAAACGCGGCGATGAACAGCGTATTGACCGAAGCCTTCGACTGCAGAATGTCCAGGACCGGACCCACTCCTTCATCTGCAAAGGAAACGGCTCCGATCTGGATGCCAATCGTTTTCGTTGATTTCGCAACGGGAATTTGTGCTTCGCTAATGCCGGCGGAAGCCAAAGTGCCGGCCGATTGAAAAAGAAAATCGCGCCGTGTAGTTTTAGACAAGTGCTGCTACCTCATAATCGGTTATGTCCGGAATGACGAATTCTATGGTATGTCCGCTTTTTGAAAAGGGAACGTCTCTTCCCGCCCGCAACAATTTTACCTGCGAAATTCCGCCGCCGGAGGGCAAGACCAGGCGAACTTTCTGCGGACCTAATGGATAAGCGTGCGTGAACCAGCCCCGCATCATCTCAGGGTTGTTGTAGTTAAGGACATGAATGGCAAAGCCGGGTTGGGTTCTCCACGCGAATATTTCAGCCATGCCATCGCCGGTAACGGAAACAGGCGCGGTTTCGTTAGTCGTCTCGTTAGTCATCCAGCGAATGGCGTTAACGAGAAGCCGGCTGAGGTCCGGATTTTGCGATCTCCAATAGGCGCGGGCGATGTCCCCTGGCAGATAAACTCTTCGGCTCCCGCCTTGCTCGCGTAAAACGATCGCGGGTTGATCGGTATGCGCGACGCGGGGATACACCATCTCCGGAGGGAACGCCGGGAAAGGCGGCAGCACCGTCAGAATTGGCTGCTGAACTGGCTGTAAAGGCACATAATATTCGGCAAACGGCAGCAGCTTTGTCTTTTCGAAGCCGTGAAGAATGGAGTGATCGCGCTCGATGCGCGCGTACGACGCGTTTCCGTTTGGCCCTACAATCTTCGATAAGATTTTTGAGCCAAACAGATCTGACAGAGGCCACTCTGGCACGCGGGTTCCGGTCTCACCGTAAAAGCCGGTCTCGAAGGTTGCCAGCAGCGAACCGCCATTGGCAGCGTAGTCGCGCAATTGAGTACATTGCTTAGAGCTCAATGCGGCAGCATTGGGCAAGATTAGAGCTTTATACTTCGCCAGCGTTTCGGGGCCGAGGTCGTCCTCATGAACGAAGTCGAACAGAAAACGTCCGCCCAGTAGTGCTTGGTACATGCCCTGCAGAAATTCTGTCGGGTCGTGTCCGCCGGGCGGTTGATAGAACGCGTTGGTGCGTTGTGAGAACACGACGCCTAAAGTCGACAACGAATGCTGATTCATGAAATGGGGTTCATTTGCGGCCAGCCATTGATAAAAGTTGCGGCCGGTCGCCTCCCAGCGGTGATCCTCGGGTTTTCCGCCTAGCCAGTGATACCAAGGCGTCATTCCGCTCGCCACAGTCTGCGCCATCCACATCGTTGCTTCGAGCGGAGCTTTTGCCGTATGCCGCCAAAGCGGCGACGTGTTGGCATACGAGCCTGTCACGTTCGTAATCGTGCGGCCCTTCATCACGGCTTGCGCAACCCGGCCTTGTTGCGCGCAATCCCAGATGGGCGTGGCACCGGAGCGCCCTTGATGATCGGCATTGAACCAGCCGGCGACTCCTGCGATTTGGCTTAAATTGGTTACCGCGCGTATGCCCCCGCCGAGATTGCCGACATACACGCTATCCCATTTCTTCTGTTTCGCAGTGTTGTCCCATAGTTTCCAGATTTCAAGGACCCTCGCGAGGTGCTGCTGATAGCCCTCCGGGCTCGCCGGATCGGCAAGGTTTCTGCATGCCTCGCAATGACATTCGGGCGGCCTGCCGGTGCTTGGCCATCCATTCGTGAAAAATCCATCGACATCGTAGCGAGAATTTACTTCGCGAATGATGGCGGGCATCTGCTCCGTGAAGTAGGTTGAGTACATGCACGTCTTGTACAGCCATGGCGATTCCTGATTCACTACCGGCTTGCCGTCGCTAGTCCGCTCGACCCATTCCGGATGCGCCTTGTAGGCTTCTTCGTAAACGTAGTTGCAATCCATCCGGGCGACAACTCGCATCCCGGCCGCCTTCGCCGCTTTGGCGAAATCGCCGAACAGATCGCGGTTGCCTAGAAAGTGACTGCGATGGTGATACGGGATGCGCGTCGGATAGAACGCCATGATGCCGCCTGCATTCAGCAGCAGCGCGTCCAGCTTGAGGCTCGACCAGTATTCGATCCACCATTCAATGTTGAGTTCTATCGGATCACGTTCGTTGAAATTCGTTTGCCCGCAGCGGCGCATCGTTGCATACCAGGGACGCTCCGATTTCTGCTGCTCCGCTCCGAAAATGTGAGGCGCTACGGCTGTTGCGGAGATGATGGAAATGGCGTCGCGCCGCGTGATTCTATCCGTTGGATCAGACATGGGCTCTAAAAAGATTATGTGCCGTCTTATGCTTTCTCCGTTTTGGAATCAACGGAGCTTGGCTTGCCGGAGAGAATAGAAGGCATGCGACGCAAGCGATGGGCGAGATCCTTTTGGAGTGCCGTTCTCATCTCGACTCTTGCCTCGAGGTGCTACGGACAGGCGATCCAAGCTCGCCCCACCGAAACGGCTTCGAACATATTGCGTGTTGGCCTTGCGGGATCGGAGCCTTTCGTCGTCGACCGTCCGACAGGCTTTGAAGGAATTTCGGTGGAGATTTGGCAGGCTGTTGCGGATCAGACTGGAACGCGCTACCGCTTCCAACACTACGCCAGCGTTCCGGAAGCTTTATCGGCGCTGATGTCCGGTGCTGTGGATGCCGTGGTGGGGCCGGTCAGCGTTACTGCTACTCGGGCTAGAAGCGCACTCTTTTCCCAGCCCTATTTCCAATCGAGTCTATCGATCCTTTCTAGTACTGAGGAGCAGTCGATTTGGCAACGAGTGCAGCCCTTCTTCAGTATTCCTTTTTTTATCGCAATCGCAGTTCTCTTATTCGTGTTGGTGATCGTCGGCACGCTGATTTGGTTAGCCGAACGTCGCGTATCGGAAAATGAATTCCCGGACACTCCGATGGCGGGGATCGGAAACGGCGTTTGGCTCGCGATTGTCACGATGACGACCGTCGGATACGGCGACCGCGTTCCGAAGACCTTCCTGGGAAGATTGGTCGCCGGAACATGGATGATTATCTCCTTGATTACCGCCACTTCTCTGATAGCCGGAATCACCACTACGCTAACGCTAACCGGTATGCGGACGAACGTCGTATCGAGTGCGGAGCAGCTAAATAAGAGGAGAGTCGCGGTCGAAGCTAACTCGCCCGCCGAACAGTTCGCGCGCCGCTACGGCGCTCAAATCGTTACCGTGGCATCCATCCAGCAAGGTTACGAATTGATCGGCAAACATCAGGCGGATGCGATGGTGTTTGACAGGCCGCAGCTTCTGTATTTCACAACTCTGCAACGTCACGCCACGGAATCGGTTTCTAAAGCCGAGTACGACCATCAAGCATACGCGTTTGCGTTTTCCATGTCATCGCAGCAGCTTGTGCACAATGTGAACATCACTCTCCTGCGATTGGAAGAATCCGGACGAGTGGATCGGATTGTGAAGGAGTGGCTAGGCGATCAGGCGCAGAACTAGATCTCCGCATCTTGGAGATATCGCTCTGATAATCTTCAGCTCATGCGCAGATTGCCGCTATTCATTCTGGTTACGGTTTTGAGTTGTAATCTCGCGAAAGCTGCCACTGAAGCGAAGAAGCTCGCAGAATCGCGCTGGTCCGTCGGCAATGAGTTCGTCGAACGGATTATGAGGTTCGATCGCTCACGCGGTCTTGAAACTGAAACTTTGCGATATGAGGCCACCGGCCGTGATTTCATCTCACACGGTCGTGAAGATGCGGCGGGCGAATTCAGCTTTCAAGCCGATGGCCATGAGTTGACGGGAACGACTTCCTTCGTGCTGCGTGGGTCAAACACCTCGAGCATCGACGGGGGGAAGCTTTTGAGAATCGATCTGTCGAGTAGCAATGGGCAGATAGACGTCTCCGTGTTTTATGCCGCGTACGATGACCAGCCCGCGATTCGGAAATGGCTTACATTGACAAATCGCGGGACGAAGCCGGTTTATCTAAGTCATTTCTGTTTTGAAACTCTGAGCGCGGGACCGGGTCCAGCCGCGGATTTGGAAGTTTCGGCAGGATACGGCACAATTCCTCGTGAACTCTTTTTTACCGGCCGTGTATCGGACCCGGCCATCTTCATTCGTAACGCGAAAGCTGGTGAGGGCTTTGTAATCGTTAACGAAGCGCCCGGTTATTTAAAGCGCACGGAGATTGGGTCGGGGTGGTCCGAGAGATTTAGCGTGATGTATGACACCGATCTGTTTCCATTCGGCCGCACCCTCAATCCGGGTGAAACGTTCGAATCGGCGAAAAGCTCGCTGGTTTTCTTTTTGGACGGGCACGAGCTTGCGGATTCACACTGGGTGCTTCCGCGATATGCACAGCAGATCCTGAGACGCCGGCACGGAGCCGGACAACCGCCCTGGATCTTCAATACGTGGGAACCATTTCTGCGCACCATCAATGAGCAGACCGTGAAAGAGCTCGCGCAGGTAGCGAAAGAGATCGGGATGGACATCTTCACGATCGACGATGGATGGCAGAGCGAGTACGGCTCAAACGATTTCGATAAGACGAGATTCCCTTCCGGATTTGGGGGCGTCCAATCGACGCTGGATAGTAATCATTTGCGCCTGGGACTATGGGTGCCACTGGCAGCGATTAGCACGGAAGCACCCGACTATAGAGCGCATCCGGAGTGGGTGTGCCGCGACCCAAGCGGCGCTCCGAAGTTTACGGGAACAGCGGCTGGACGGCGGGCCGTTATGTGTTTGGCGAGCGGCTACCGGGATTTAGCGTTGAGTCGTCTCACCAAACTGATTGAGTTGTATCATCCGGCATACATCAAGGTGGATCTCACCACCGTCTTCAACGCGTACGGCGAACAGCCGGGTTGTTATGCGCCGGGCCATTGGCATCATGGATGGGCAGAGTCTCTTACGCGAATCTATGAGTCGCTGGAATACATCGGCGAGCAACTGTATCGCACGCATCCGGAAGTTCTGGTCGATTACACCTTCGAGCTTTGGGGAGAAAAGCACCTGATCGATCCGGGTCTGTTGGGATGCGCGGATTTGGATTGGCTGAGCAATGTGCGGGATACGGAGCCATCCGATGGCGGTCCGCTTCATGCTCGCATGCTGTTGTATTCGCGGGCGCCGTCGATTCCTACGGAAGCCATGCTGATCGGCAATTTGCGCGCGCCAATACCGTCGATTGAAGAACGCTTTGCGACAGAGATCAGCGCGGGACCGCTTTTATTGGGAGACCTGCGACAACTGTCTCAACAGGAACGCCAGTGGTATTCGGAGAAGATCGGTTGGTACAAGGAGCTTCGCAGCCGGATGTCACTGAGCGATTCGTTCTTTCCGCTTGGAAATTGGAGACAGCCGAATGCTGCATCATGGGACGGATTTGCTCGCCTCAGTCGCGATTCGGGCGGGATTGTTGTGCTGTTCAAGAATCAGAGCGGCGCGGATTCCGCGGAAATTCGATTGCCTGTGCCGCCGGGTGTAACCTACCGGGCGAAATCGATCATGACGAATGAGCAAATCGGTCCTGTCAGTGCGAATGATCTTACGCAAGGTTGGAAGGTTAAGTTTCCCTCAGACCGGGGAATTGAGATCATTGAGCTCGATCGTTAGA
>DAISJE010000093.1:9624-11130 GCA_036821665.1 Bryobacteraceae bacterium
AAGGTTAAGTTTCCCTCAGACCGGGGAATTGAGATCATTGAGCTCGATCGTTAGAGCGGCCTTTTACGCCGCGATACAGAATTTGATCGTTGGCTGCCAGCATTTGAGAATGAAAGGCCAGTGCATCGGGATGAAAGTCAGAGCGCGGAGCCGGCTCGTGCAGGAAATATCCATAATCGTCAGAGCCGCGTACCAATGTGGCGCTGTCGGCCGAGGAGGCAACTTGCTTTACATACGTTGGCAGGTAGCGGATCGCAAATCCGATTCGGCGAAGTGTGCTTCCATTAGGCTCCGAGCCGTGAACCAGCAACACATGGTGTAACGACATCTGCCCCGGAGCCAACTCGACGTCCACTGCTTTCGACTCATCCACAGCAACGGCGATTTCCTGACCACGGCTCAACAGATTATCCGGCGCAAACGTATCGTGATGTGGAAGCTGCTGAAGCGTATGTGTTCCGGGCACGACACGCATGCATCCGTTCGCATGCGTACTGGGAGTGAAAGCAATCCATGCTGTCACGACATCCGGCTTGGAGAGGCCCCAGTAAGTCGAATCCTGGTGCCAGGTGACGCGCGCCGGATCGTGAGCATTTTTTATAAAA
Organism: Bryobacteraceae bacterium; assembly: GCA_036821665.1. Lineage (GTDB taxonomy): Bacteria > Acidobacteriota > Terriglobia > Bryobacterales > Bryobacteraceae > Bog-105. Next base: position 10,230 of record DAISJE010000093.1, read on the forward strand.
AAGCCTGAGCCCCAACAGAGAATATTTGGTCCGAGAATGTCCTCCACGGGATCGAGAATCCGAGGATCGCGAATTAACTCATTGAGCCAGGTCAGCAGCAGATGAGGCTTTCTGTTTAGATTAGCCGGCAACCGTCCGCCCTCCCGCGCCTCCAGTTCCTCGAGGCTTCGCCGGAGCGTAGCTGTTTCCGGTTCGGATAGAACCGGTAATGGAAATAGAAAACCGCGCTCTTGATACTCTCCTAGCTGATGTTCGGTAAGCGCTTTTCCCATGTGCTTCGCTCCTTAAACTGCCATCTGCATGAAGACTAACATCAATATTCGGTACGTCATCTTTCTCGCCGCAACAGCGGCGCTCGGCGGGTTGCTTTTCGGCTTCGATATCGCGATCATCACCGGCGCCGGGCCTTTCCTGACCGAAACGTTTCATCTTACCGATTTGAGTCTCGGGTGGGCGTTCAGCTGCTTGCTATTTGGCTGCGTGCTCGGTTCCTTCGCTGCGGGCCGGCTAACCGATGTTTATGGCCGCAAAAAGATCCTTCTCTTAGTCGCTATTCTTTTTGCCATCACCTCACTGGCTACCGGGCTCGCGCCAACCTTCTTCGTGTTTGTTGTGGCGCGATTCATAGGCGGAATAGCAGTTGGCGGGGCATCCATCCTTTCGCCCATGTATGTTGCCGAAGTTTCACCACCCACATTACGAGGCCGTCTGGGCACTCTTTATCAGATGTCTATCGTCACGGGCATCCTGATCTCCTATGCGATCAACTATCTGCTGCGCGGCATGGGTGCGGAAAACTGGCGCTGGATGTTTATGACCGGTGTGATTCCATCGGTGTTGTTCTTCGCAATGCTATTGCTTGTGCCCGAAACACCGCGATATTTGTTCATGGCTGGCAAAG
>DAISJE010000094.1:0-11122 GCA_036821665.1 Bryobacteraceae bacterium
TGGGGTTCAAACTCAGGAGGCTGCGGCCGCCATCGGGTAAAGTGCCCTTCGGAGCAGCGACAAATCGGGCGTTGGGGTCAGCCGCCAAGAACGCCACGACATCGCCAGCGCTGTTCGTGAGCGGAGTCGTGTTCGTACCGACAAGTGCGTTTCCGTTCGGATTGATCATGACACGATCCGGGGCGCTGTCACCATTCAGGTTCGAATCGGTCAAGCTCTGTGGTGTCACGTGTTGACCGGATTGGAAGATGTATACAGGCGCGATTTCCCAGTTTCCGATGAGGTTTTTCATGAACCAATTGCTGTTCTTGAAGTATGGAACATCGTAGATCATCTGCAGCACGATGCGATTTCGATAATCGAGCAGCGACGAAGCACGCTCGAGCCGAAGATCTTGAGAATCCATAGGACGGCGCGGCGCTAAAACCGTCGAATTCAGCGCATCAGTTGAATCGTCAATGTTGTGGCTCCAGGTATACGATCCCTGGAACTGCAGACCGTTGGAGAACCGCCGGGTCAATTGATTAGACCACCCATGATAGATGGAATTACCCGTCGGCATAAAAGCGGTAATGGGGGCTACAAATCCGGCGTTGAGATAACCCGGAACGATAAAGCCGCCATTGTTGAAATTCGTAGTTATGCCCGCCAACGTATTTGGCAGGGAATTGAGTACTGCTTGGCTGGGAGCGGTGAAATAGACCGGTAAAGCAGTTGAGGGAGTCACGGTGGGTTGCCGATTTAGTTGGAGCTGCATCGGGAGAAAAAGCCCACGGGTTCCGACATATCTGCTCTCAAATACATAATTCCCGCCGAATTCGTGCTGAATGCCGAAATTCCAGCTGTAAGCTTCGGGACGCTTCTGATCGGGAATAAAGCCGGAAGTAGCGGCACGCGCATCCGCGCCTTCCGGAACGGCAACGGAAGTTCCCGGGGGGAGGCCTCCATTTTTAAGAAAGTTCGTCTGGTCTAAACCTGTCGCATCGGCAGTGGTGCTGAGCTGCGGCGGCAGACTGAGCGTCCCCAGATTGTCATACAGCACGTCGTATGAAATACCGAAGCCCGCTCGAATGGAGGTCCTGCCGCTGGTTCCGGGGGAGTAGGCGACTCCGATTCGCGGCATGAAGTTCTTCTTCTGCGTTGTCGGCGTGTTGAATACGATGAGGCCCGGGACGCTGGCGCTTGCATTCAGCGACTGCGCTTTTTCGCCGAGGGGGAGGTCGAGATATTCGTAACGCAATCCGAGATTTACGGTTAGATTCGGCTTGATCTTCCAGTTGTCGTTCGCATAGAACGAATACAACTGCTGATTTTGATAGTAGGTAACATTACCGAACGAGCGCTGCGCAATTCCATCCGGATTGTTGTCGTACAAATAATCTGACAGAAAGCTCCACTCGTAGTCGCCGCGCGCGCGTTGCGTAAAGCTGGAAGGCGAAATGGAACTCCACCCGTCGAATCCGAATTTGAAGCTATGATTTCCCTTAGTCCAAGTCACGTTATCCGTAAGCTGGTAAAGGTTCTGGATCGTATATTGGGGTGCATTTGGATCGGGACCGAAGCCGGAATTCAACTCATACACATTGATATTCGGGAACTGGTCTAATCCCGGAAATGACTGATCCCCAAAAACTGGGTAGTTCTGATTTTGACGGTTAAACCCGAGCCGGAACTCGTTCAGCAGCGTTGGTGTAAACGTGTGATATTCCGACAAGGTCGCCATGTATGCATTAACCGGCGTGATACCGAAGAATACCGCCGGAAAACCGGTTGTATCGATTGCTCCGGACCGGTTCAAGATAAACCTTCCCCGAAGGGCATCCTTGTCGGAGATGTTGTAGTCTACCGACGCGACACCGTATTCGTTATTCAGGAAGTTTGGCAGCGCAGAGGAGATCTGACCAACTGGAATACTGATCGGAGATGGAGTTCCCGGCGGCGGGCTGGCGGCGAATACTCCGGTGCCCAAGCTCTCGTTGCTCCCGGGACCGGGGGCGACCAAGACAGGCGCACCGAACGGCAGGGTAGCGGGATCTGCCGCTACAGGAGCGGTACCCAAATACTTCTGGTACTCGGCTAGATTAGTTTGGTTGATTCCAGGAAGCTTCGAAAGAGTGCTGTAACTAGCAGCGGTAGGCGCATAGTAATACGTTGACGCAACCTGGCCGACCGGATTGTATTCGTAATCCCCGAAGAAGAATAACTTGTTGCGTTTGATAGGGCCGCCGAAGTTGCCGCCGAAACGATTGACATCGTAGCGCGGGTGCAGCGGGTTGCCCTGAACGTAGTTCAGATTGTCGGCAGCATCCAGATTACGATTCTGGAAATATTCAAAGGCCGCGCCGTGGAACTCATTCGTCCCGCTCTTTACGACTTCATTGAATTGACCGCCGGATGAGTGGCCAAAATCGGGAGAAAATTGATTCTGCAGGATGCTAAACTCGGCGACCGCATCGTTTGGGACTGTGACGATCGGACCGGTGACGGACAAACTGTTGTTGTCAATTCCTTCCACCGTATAGTTATTGTTCGTAGGGCGCTGTCCGCCCACCGAAGGGCCCGTCCCATATCCCGAACCGCCGCTGCTCGTTACACCGGCATTCAATAGCGAAAGGTTGATGACACCGGAACCCGCTTGCCCGCCACTCGCAGACGGTAGGTCGGCAAGTTGCTTCGCTTCGTATGTATTCTGTATCTGCGCTGTCGTTGTATCGATTGCCACTGCGGATTCGGTCACTTCAACACTGGTAGTCGATTGACCCACAACTAGCTTCATGTTGGTCGTAACCGTCTGATTGAGCTGAACATTGACGTTTTTCGTTTCGGCCTTACTAAACCCGGGAGCCGTCACGGTGATGGTATACGTTCCAATGGGCAAATTCTCCAACCGGTAATCGCCGGCGGAGGTTGAAGTCGTGTTCGTCTCAATGCCGGTAGCCGTATTGTGGGCGACAATTGTCGCGCCCGGTATAGTGGCTCCCGTCTGATCGTAAATGGTCCCCGTGATGTTGCCGCTCGTGACCTGAGCAAAAATCGGCAGGCTCAAAACCAGCGCTGTCGCCAGCCAAACCCCCAACTGAAGTTTAAGAAGTCTCATAATTCCCCCTGACCTGACGTAGCCGCAGTAGAACAACGTAAGATTCTAACCGGGCTTCGGGCATGTCAGTTTAAAGTCAGCCAAGTGAGGGCAATTTGAGAGCCAAGTTTTATTTGAAGCTAAGATTACTATTATCAACACATTAGCTAGATATATACGATCCATGTCGTATTGATTATGGAAGCGAGATCCACTGGATCTTCCATATGTCGGAGTTTTACGGATTTTTCCTACTCCGTTAACGCTTGCGGCATACTGTCGTATTTGCTGTGACAGCATCACTCAAGCGAATAGAAAATCGTTAACAGAGGCTCGCAACGCGACGATTCGGCATAAAAGCCTACCCTGCCCTCATCCTGCTATCGATCTTTGTTACTTCGGCCCGCGCGGCGACCGCGACCGACTTCGCCCACGATATTGCTCCTATCGTTTATCGGAACTGCGCCCGTTGCCATCACAATGGCGGGGGCGGGCCCTTTCCTCTAGTTAGCTACTCGGACGTGAAAAGGCATGCGAAACAGATCGCCGATGTGACGGCTCGTCGTTACATGCCGCCGTGGCTGCCCGCGCCGGGCTATGGCGAATTCCAGGATGAACGCCGCCTTACGGAGCAGGAAATCCGGAAAATCGCGGATTGGGTTCGGGCGGGAGCGCCGGAGGGTCCAGCGCAAGATGTTCCCGCCCCGCCCGTCTTTTCGACCGGCTGGCAGCTTGGGCCGCCAGATTTGATTATTCGCGCAAAGCACCCATTTTCGCTTCCTGCGACCGGGCCGGACATATTCTGGAATTTCGTCCTCGATCCCGGACTGACCGTCACGCGCTATGTCCGCGCCATCGAAATTCGTCCCGGTCAGAACCGGCTGGTGCATCATGCCAACGTCTTGATCGACCGTTTCGGCTCGCTCCGTAACAAATCAGCCGGTTTTTCCGGAATGGACTTTGTCCTCGACCGCAATCCGCTCGATCCTGAAAGTCATTTCCTGTTCTGGAAACCCGGCGCAATTCCATACAGCCAGCCGGATGGGTTGGCCTGGCGTTTGAATCCCGGAAATCTTCTGATTCTTAATGCTCATCTGCAGCCCAGTGGAAAACCCGAACAAGTGCGGCCTGAAATCGGGCTGTATTTTACGGACAAACGCCCCACACGCTTTCCGATCCTGATCCAACTGGAGCATGACGGCGCACTGGATATTCCTCCGGGCGACCGCAATTTTGTCGTTAGCGATCGGTTCCGGCTCCCAGTGGATGCCGATGTGCTCGCGATCTATCCGCACGCACATTATCTGGGAAAGCTCATCGAAGCCTACGCGACTTTGCCCGGCGGTCGCCGCACATGGCTGATTCGCATCCCGAATTGGGATCTCAACTGGCAGGCTGTCTATCACTACCGGACACCAGTCTTTCTGCCGAAGGGGACGTTGGTTTCGATGAGCATTCAATACGACAATTCTTCGGCAAATCCGCGTAATCCAAATCATCCACCAAAGCGCGTGAAGGCGGGCAATAACGCCACGGATGAAATGGGTCACGTCTGGCTCCAAATTCTGCCGCGTGGGCCGGGCGACCGGCGACGCGTGGTGGAAGAGGCGCTTATGCGCCATCGATTGGAAAAATACCCGGACGATTTTTCGGCACATCTGAACCTGGGAGCGTTGCTGTTATCCCGGCTGGATGCACAGGATGCTGTGTCCATGCTGGAGACCGCCGCCCGGATCGATCCCAGCCGGCCTGAGGCGCATGACATGCTAGGAGCGGCATTGCAAAACCTCGGGCGCCTTCGCGACGCGATTCAGGAATACCGGCTTGCGCTTAAAGCCGACCCCCAATATTGGAACGCGCATTACAACCTGGCCAAAGCCTTGGCGAAGTCCGGGGACCTGGAGGGAGCGATCGAGAATTTCCGGCAGGTCCTCGCCGCATTTCCCGGCAACAGCCGTCTGCAGAGCGAATATGCCGCTTTGTTGGCACAAGCTCGCCGTTAGGCAACCATTTACCCGCCGGCCGACGTCCGGTTTGATGTTACAGTATGGATGCAATATGGCTCGGCTACGCGTGTTCATAACCGTTCCGGGTACGCCTTACCGAAACCCATGCGTCTATTGGTTGTAGAGGATGAGAAGCGAATCGCCGATTTTCTTTCGCGCGGTTTACAAAGCGCCGGCTATGCGGTGGATGTAGTTCACACGGGCGGAGAAGCAATCGAACGGGTTCATTCGACGGAGTATGATCTGGTCGTTCTGGATTTGGGTCTACCGGATGTCGACGGGCTTACCGTGCTGCAGAAGATAAAGAATCGCCGGACTATCCCGCCCATTCTGATCTTGAGCGCGCGAGACTCGGTGGATGATCGCGTGAAAGGGCTGGAGCAGGGCGCCGACGACTACCTGGTGAAGCCGTTCGCGTTTGTCGAATTGCTGGCGCGCACGCGGGTGTTGTTGCGGCGGGGCCAACCGACTCCCGAAAAGCTCCAGGTTGGCGACTTGAGCCTGGACTGCATCCGGCGCAAAGTAACTCGCAGCAACGAGAACATCGAACTTGCTCCCAAAGAGTTCAGCATTCTGGAGTACATGATGCGAAACAGGGGACGTCCCTTGAGCCGCACCATGATTGTGGAACACGTTTGGGACATGGACTACGACGGGCTCACCAACATTGTGGATGTCTATATACGACACCTGCGGAGCAAAATCGACGATAAGTTCCCGGAGAAAATGATTCATACCGTGCGCGGTATCGGATACATGCTGGATAGTGCCGAGGCCGAGCAGGCTCTTCCATCCACAACCGCCGGCGCCTGATTCGTATGCTTTGGGATAGGCTACGCCGGGTCAAGCTGTTTCGGACGCTCAGATTCCGCCTGGCGAGCACATTCCTGGCGTTCCTGGCTATCGTGCTGGCGCTGGTCGGCGTAATCGGTACTGTCACGCTACGCAGCCTGCTCGAAACTCAAAGTGAAGAGGTGCTGCACGAGCAGCTTGCCGCTATGCGCGGCTATCTCTATTTCGACGACCAAGGTAAACCGTACTGGTTCGAGGATCCCTCCGACTCGGAAGAGGAGTCTGCGGTAGGGCGGCTGAAAACCGTCTTCGTAATTGCCAACGAACAGGGCGAGGTCTGGCGCGCTTCCGACGACCCGGCGCTTGACGAATTGTACGACCCGAACGAAATTCGATACGAGCTGAAGCAAATCGAGGCAACCAAGCAACCGTACATCAAGACGTTTGTCTCGAAGGACAACGTTCTCTACCAGGTCATCAGCGGAGTGATGATCGATGGAAAGCACGCGAAAAAATGGTACGTCGCCCAAGGAAGGAGCCTGACAAACGACCGGCTGCTGGGCCGGCGTTTTCGACGGAACTTCTTTATTTTTCTCCCGATAGCATTAGTGGTCTGCGCAGTAGTGAGCTGGTATTCGGCAGGAAAAGCCCTATCGGCTTTGCATTCCGTAGAAAGAGCTGCGCAGGAGATCACTGGCTCTAATCTTGGCCTTCAGATTCCGAAGCGCGACGCGGATGACGAGCTTGACCGGCTTATAGATTCTTTCAACGCGATGAGCGGGCGTCTGAAATCTTCTTTCGAGCAGATCCGGCAGTTCTCAACCGATGTTTCGCACGAGTTGCGCACGCCGTTGACGGCGATTCAGGGGCAGCTTGAGGTGGCTCTGTTCACGGCCACGCGCAAGGAGCAATTGCAGGAAGCGGTTGAAAATGCACTGCAGGATGTGGAGCGCCTGTCGAACCTGGTGCGCGCATTGCTTTTACTTTCGCAATCGGAATCGGGCCAGATTCCGATGAACAAGACCGTACTGGACCTGTCACAGATAGTGAACGAACTCGTAGATCAGTTCCAGATTCCAGCCGAGGCGCATGAGGTGAAGCTCTCGCACGGATCGCAAACTCCGGTTTTATGCGAGGTGGACCGGACGCAAATTGAGCGCGTGATAACGAATCTGCTTTCAAACGCGATCAAGTACACGCCCGGCGGAGGATGGATTCGCGCCTATGCCGAACAGCAGGAGGGCAACACTGGCAGTTATATCCGCCTGGTTGTCGAAGACTCCGGCGTCGGCATCCCGAAGGATCATCTGGCGCATATTTTCGATCGCTTCTATCGTGTGCCCGATCCGAATCCGGAAAAGGGACTGGGGCTGGGACTCAGCTTTGTCGCGACCATCGTGCGCGCGCATGGAGGGGAAATTCGTGTACAGAGCGAGGTAGGAAAGGGGTCCCGATTTGAGGTGATTCTGCCTGCCTCAACAGTACGAGCCGTCCACGAGACACCGGCGCTCCACGCCTGAAAGATTTCTGGTTATGCGCCGCAGTCAATGTGGCTACTTCGATTTACGAACCGGTCGAAAGTTGCCGGACCAGATCGTCGCTAAGAACAGTGGGCGCCCAGTACTTTTCAATGTGTTCGATGACCAGCTCGGTTCCGGCTGCATGAGAAACGTACGGGCGGGAGGCAGGATTATACATGGCGTCCGTGAGATCACGCACCAGAATGCAGTGAATGCCCCATTTCGTAAGTTGGCGAATACCGAAGCTCCGGTTCAAGATGCACATGTTGGCGTGGACACCCATCATGAGAACGGTATTAATACCGTGTTCGCGGAGCACGTTATAGATTTCGGCTCCGTTGTCGGAAATCACGTCGCCGGGTTCAATTTTCAGAAGCGGTGTTTCGCGTGTCCAGGCTTTGTGCTCTTTGTCCCCTAGTGTATCGCAGCCGCCGTCGCTGTCGTCGATCGGTAATGGCGGTTCGTTTTCTGCAATTTTGATTTCAGGAGGCGGCGCAACCTTCGGCGCTCTTTCCGCGAGTAGCCGGCCGGGCGCGTTTGCATAATAGGACATCGTTTCGGAAGGAGCATGAATGATCAGGATCGATCTGGCGCGCGCCTGCTCCAGAACGGGTTCCATTTTTTGGGCGAGCTGCTCTACCCGGTTAGTAGCGCCCTTGCACCAATGCCGGTCCCACATGTCACAGATAATGATTGCTGTCTTGTTACTTGGTATGGTCTGTTCGAAGCTGGCTGCGGTCCACGCATCTCCCGCTTTGAAAGGATGAACGAAGGTTCTGAGATTCAGGTGCATATCGAGAGCCCCGCTGTTCTGAGCCGGCCTGGAAAAGGACACAATGACCAGCAGTAGGACCGGAATGAGCAACTTTTGGCAACGGGGCATTTGATAATTAATATCCCAGAACCGGAATGATAATGATGAACCGCCGAACATTTTTATCGGGAGCAGCCTGCGGGATCGCAGCCCCCGCTCTCCTCAGCAGATCTGCACAGGCCGAAGACCAGCACCGCATTCCTTCGGACAACTCGCATATGCGGAGGGTAGAGTCTTATATCGAAGACACGCCGGTGCCCGAATATCATTGGGCACCTGAATCCGCCTACGAAGCATTTCGCGACATGAAATACGGCGTGCGGATTCATTGGGGCATTTATTCCGTCGCTGGTTTCCTGCACGAGTCCTGGCCTTTTTTGGACCTCGACTATGCGAAACGGGCACATTACAACGAGCTGTATAAGACCTGGAATCCGCGCAATTTCGATGCAAATGAGTGGACCTCCCTGTTTGCCGAAAACGGAATGCGCATGTTCGCCTTCACGACGAAACACCACGAAGGGTTCTCCTTGTTCGATACGCGGACACGCGTCCGTCAGAGAATCCGGTGGGATGCGCCGGGTCAACCGCGGATCGAACACTGCGATCTCGCCTACTCGATTATGGAGACGCCCTTTAGGCGCGACATCGTGAAAGAGCTTTGCGAGTCGGGCAGGAAGCGCGACTTGCGGATCGCGCTGTATTTCTCTCATCCGGATTGGTACGACGCCGATTTCAGGCCATATGCCGATCATCCGGCGCAGGTGCCATCGGCTTCTCAACTCGATCCCGAATGGAAGCAATCGGTCCAGAAACTCGGTTCACGCATTTGGATGGCGCCCGATCCGACGCCTCAGGAAGTCACTCGCATGATGGCGCGCCACCGCACGCAGTTGGAAGAGCTTCTGACGAACTATGGCGAGATCCAGATGCTTTCGCTCGATCAATGGCTAGGACCTAAAGTATGGCCGCAGCTTCGGGAAACGATACTTCGAATCCGAAAGCTCCAGCCAAACGTTATGATGCGGGCCCGCGGCATTGGAAACTATGGCGATTACTACACGCCGGAGGGATACGTGCCCGGCAGCAAGTCGAATACAAACGCACCCTGGATGGTGATTTATCCACTAGCGCGCGGATTTTCCTTCGATCCTGATGGTTCGCAGTACAAAGGCGCGGCATGGATTGTACGCAACATTGTGGACACGGTGGCAAAGGGCGGCAGTTTTCAGGTGGGGATCGGTCCTGACGCCACAGGCAAGTTTCATCCGGCGGCAATGGAGCAAGTGAAGCAAGCCGGCGGGTGGCTGAAAAGGTGTGGGGAGGGAATTTACAACACCCGTCCGCGCGATGGACAAGACTGGCATGAGGGCGATTCGATCCGATATGCCCGATCGAAAGATCGACGCACGATTTATTGCTACGCTCTGGCGTGGCCGGGCAGAACAATGCAACTCCGCTCCGTTCGACCTAAAGAGGACACGCAAATACGGATGCTCGGATATCCGTCACCGATGAAGTGGAGCTTCGATTCGGCAAAGGGTACAACCATTGAAATTCCCGAATCGCTACAGGACCACAGACCGAACGAATACGCGTGGGGCTGGAGCATTAGGGTTGGGTAGTGCCGTTCTGGCTGTCTGCCCTCGTTAATAGCTGGCAGAGCCAATGCGCATGGGAATCGCGCTGTATCGTTGTCCCGCTGGCAGATTCCTCGACACCGGAAGCCTTTCCAGCTTTTCTCTCGCCGCGACTAACATCTTGGCGATTTCTTCGACTACATGCAATCGCTCGTAGCATGTGTACGGGCCTCTATAAAAAGGTCGTTACACCTAGAGGTATTTGGTTACGAAATGAGGATTCCCAGAACAATCAGAAGGTGATGAATGTGATGGAGAATAATCGGTGGAAGCATGTTTTCGCACACGAAGATCCCACCGGGAAACGCGCCCCAACACGCCTATCGGCAGTCATGTTGATGAAAAGAAAGATCAAACTATTTTTTTACTTCTGTGATCGTGCAGAGACCGCTTGCGTGAGGAACTAGCGTGCGCGGTTCAGTGGCTGAGAGCGGTACAGATATAGTGACCCTATAGCCCTTATGAGCACCCGCCGTGATGCGCTTCGCATTATTGCCATTACATCCGCAGCCCTTCCCACAATTGGCTCCGCTGCACAAGAGACCAAAGAAGTCGAAAGTCAGCCCGGACATCTCCACGAAGGCCCGGCTATTAACGTGCCCCAGCCTGGGAAGCCGGCTTTCTTTCAACCGTCTGAATTCCAGGCCATAGAAGCTCTGAGTGAGCGCATTATTCCGCGCTCCGACACGCCTGGCGCGAAAGACGCCGGTGTCGCTCTTCTGATCGACAGAGCCATTGTGGCCAACCCGGAACTGACGGATCATTACCGGGCAGGCATCGCCGATCTGAATGCGCTCTCGATCAGCACCTACGGCTCAGAATTCGCATTATTGAATGAGCAGCAGCAGATCGCGCTACTTACGCCGCTCAGCCTGGATACCAATTCTTCCTTAGGCAAATTCTTTACGACGGCGAAAAACATGACGATCGATGCTTATTACAAAACCGAAGCCGGTCTTAAAACGGAGCTGGGCTGGCATGGCAATACGTACGTTTCGGAATTTATCGGCTGTACTCATCCGGAGCATCAAAGCTAATGCAGATTCAAAAGAGCCCGCAAGTACAAGACGTGGTCATTATCGGTAGCGGTGCAGCAGGCGGCATGGCAGCCTGGAACCTTACTCGCAAAGGCGTGAATGTCACCATACTGGACGCCGGCCGGAAATTCAGTCGCAGCGAGTTCTGGACGCACGTAAAGCCTTGGGAGTGGCAGCAGCGTTTAGATGCCGGACAAAAGCCGCCTGCTATCGTTCTCGATCCTGCCGAGCAGCCCT
>DAISJE010000095.1:0-11085 GCA_036821665.1 Bryobacteraceae bacterium
GCTTGTACCTTCAAAAAATGTGGCTGAACTGCGCCTGCAAATGGCCACAGCGGGGATTCCGAAGAGCGGGCGCATCGGATACGAGCTGTTCGACCGCACGAATCTCGGCACAACCGATTTCACCGAGCAGGTCAATTATCATCGCGCCGTGGAAGGTGAGTTGGAACGGTCTGTGATGGCGTTAGCTGAAGTGGAGCAGGCGCGAGTGCACATTACGTTCCCCAAAGAATCGGTGTTCGCGGATGAACGCCAGCCCGCCAAGGCAAGCGTGATGGTGAAGCTGAGGCCCGGCGCAAAATTGTCGGACCAGAATGCGGCAGCTCTGACTCAGTTGGTTTCGAGCGCAGTAGAAGGCTTGTCGCCGGATGCGGTCTCGGTCATGGACATGCGTGGTAATCTGCTCCACCGGCCGAAAAGACCGGGCGACGGATCGGAGCCTTCGGACGCGATGCTCGACTACAAGGCGAAGCTCGAGCACGAGACGCTGGCGAAGATCAATTCGGTTCTCGATCCATTACTTGGATCAGCGAAGTACCGCGCCGCTGTGGATGTCGATTGCGATCTTACCAGCGGAGAACAAAGCGAAGAGGCTTTTGACCCGAATCATTCTGTGATTACTTCATCACAGCGAAGCGAAGAAGGCACGGTTGGGCACGATTCCGGAGGCGGCATTCCAGGCACGCAATCGAATTTGCCCAGGCCATCGGTTCGCCCCCCAACGCAAGCCGGGCGCGGATTGGCTCGCCGTAGCGAGAACATTGCATATGAGACAAGCCGCACGGTGCGCCGCATGCGTTTGCCGCAAGGCATTATTCGCCGGATGTCTGTATCGGTCCTTGTCGATCAGGACCTTCGCTGGCAGATGGCGGGGAAGGGAACCGGCGCGCATCCGCAACGAATCATCGATCCGCCTTCTCCGGATCGCATGAAATCCATTCAAGCCGTAGTGGCCGCAGCGGTCGGATTGAATACCAGCCGCGGCGACCAACTGACGGTAGAAACGCAGCCTTTCGAGGCCACGTTGACTGCCGATCCACCTGCTTCGATGGTCGCTCCCAAGACTGTTCCAGGAGCGGGTAAACCGCAGAAATTCTCGCCGTTGCTTCTCGGCAGCGTGGGAATTGGCGTTTTGCTGCTGGCAGGCGTCGGGTTCATGTTGTTCCGAAACCAAAAAGCTACCAAGGCTCGCATTGCCGCCATGCGGGCGCAACTTGCGGCGGCCACGGACGCGCAAAAAGCTTTGGCTCAACCTTCCGAACCGGGCAGCGATCAAAAATCGCTGAATGATACGGTCAATCAGCAAAATGCTATCGGAAGCAGCGACCCGGTGTTTAAACTGAGCCCGATCGAAGTCAGCAAGACCGAGCTGCTGACAAAACAAGTGCACGAGCAGGTGGAAAAAGACCCCGCCGCGCTGGCACGTATTGTAAGGACGTGGCTAAACGAATCGTCCGACTCCTAGAGATAAAGACCAATGCCTCTTTCCGTTGCTTCAGGCCCGCTGATACCTGCCAATCAACTAACTGGCCTGCATAAGGCAGCCATTTTAATGGTTATCCTCGGGGAGCAGACCAGCGCCGAGATTCTACGCCAACTGGATGAGAAGGAAGTCCAGCGGATCGGGCGCGCCATCGCGAATATCCCGACCATTACGAGCGAAATTGCCGAAGAGGTCCTGACCGAGTTTTACCAGATGATTGTGGCGCAACACTATGTCCTCAAAGGAGGCATGGACTATGCGCGAAAAATTCTGGTGAATGCGTTCGGTTCCGACAAAGCGGGACGTCTGCTAGAACGTGTCAGCAAAGGAATCGGATTCGATACCGCTAATTTTGATGCGCTTCAGAAGGCCGACCCTCAACAGCTTGCAAATTTCGTCCATAATGAGCACCCGCAAACGGTAGCCCTCATTCTGTCTCACTTGAGTTCCTCGCAGGCAGCCGCGCTGCTGGCCTCTCTTCCCGGCGATCTGCGCGAAGACATCGCAATTCGCATGGCGACGCTCGACCAAATCTCGCCGGAAATTATCAATAAAATCGCGGCGGTGATCGGTGAAAAGCTCCAGGCGCTTGGTGAGACCAGCCGCGAAGCCTATGGTGGCGTGCGCGCGGTCGCGGATATTTTCAACCGGCTCGATCAAAAAGAAAGCAAAGAAATTCTGGGCCGTATTGAAAGTAACAATCCTGAGCTGGGCGAGCAGATCCGGCAACTGATGTTCGTCTTCGAGGATCTGATCAAAGTCGAAGCTCGTGGCATCCGTGAACTGCTGGAGCGGGTGGATCGCAAGCTGCTTACGATGGCTCTCAAGGGCACCAGTGAGCCGCTTAGAAATCATTTCCTGTCCTTGATGTCGCAACGTGCGGCGGACATGCTGCGCGAGGACATGGAAGCGCTGGGGCAGGTGAGAATCAAGGATGTGGAGTCGGCCCAGCAGCAGGTAATCGCCACCGTTCGAGTTCTAGAGTCGGAGGGCGTAATCAGCCTCAGCGATTCCAGCGGCGATCAGTATGTTAGCTAAGGTCCTGCGCGGAAGAGTAGAGAAGGCGAGCGGCATTGAATGGCCGTCCGCCGATTCGGCGAAGCCGTTCTTTGACAACAAGACTTCAAAAGGACCCGGCACGGCATGTGCCGATTCTGACGGCGAGCTTGCAAGCTTAAAAACGGCGCTGGAAAACGCCAAGGCTGAAACGACGCAGCGCGTTCAGGAAGCATTTGCCGCGGGAAAAAGAGAAGGCGACGCACAGGCACGTCAAGCTGTCGATGCGCGGCTTGAATCGGAGCTAGGCAACCTTCGCAGTCTTTTGCATGAACTGAACCTCGCGGGGCCAAAGCTGAGAAAGCAGACCGAAGAGGAACTGGTTCGTCTATCGGTCGCCATCGCGCGCCGGATTTTGCATCGCGAAGTGACGGTTGATCCCAGTGCGTTACAAGGGTTGGTGAAAGCCGCTTTCGACCGGCTGGACCGGCGGGAAATCAAGGAAATCAGAACGGATGCCGACAGCCTTGCCAGCGTGAAAAAGATCGTTGACGGGCTGGGCGCGCCGGGATCCGTGAAAGTTATCCCCGACGCAACTCTTCGCCCAGGGTCGCTGGTAATCGAAGTGCCACGCGGCCAATTGGATGCTTCTATCGAAACCCAACTTGTCGAAATCGAGCGAGGATTTGTCGACATCGTTCGCCACTCTTAAGCTGAAGTTCACGTCATGACGCCGATTACGCTCGATCGCTACTTCGACTCGCTGGATCGAGCCGATCCAATGCTGCTCATGGGTCGCGTGAGCGAGATGGTCGGCTTGCTCATTGAATCGGACGGACCGCCGGCCGCAGTGGGAGACTTCTGCGAGATCGCTGCATCCAATGGACGCCATGTTCTGGCTCAGGTCATCGGGTTCAGAAACGGCAATCTGCTTTCGATGCCGCTCGAAGAAACCGACGGCATTCAGCTCGGCGATCCGATTGTTGCGCGCAGCAATGAGGCGCGCGTACACGTTGGCCCAAGACTGCTGGGGCGCGTGCTGGATGGCTTTGGGCGGCCGATCGATAACGGCGGCCCGATTTCCGGTCCGGATCAGTATGAGTTAATGGCGAAACCGCCCGGTCCGCTGGAGCGCGAAAATATCGATCAGCGGTTGGTGACGGGCGTTCGCGCCATCGATAGCCTTCTGCCGTGCGGCAAAGGTCAGCGCATCGGTATCTTTGGCGGTAGCGGCGTAGGCAAAAGTACGCTGCTCGGCACCATGGCCCGGCACAGTTCCGCCGATGTTAATGTGATCGCGCTGATTGGCGAGCGGAACCGCGAAGTGCGTGATTTTCTTGAAAAAGAGCTGACTCCCGAAGGGCTGGCGAAGTCGGTTGTGGTGGTTGCTACATCCGATCGTCCCGCGCCTTTCCGAATACGTGCGGGTTTCGTGGCGGTCGCGATATCGGAGTATTTCCGGGACCAAGGCAAAGATGTATTGCTTGTAATGGATTCCGTGACACGGTTGGCGATGGCGCAGCGTGAGATCGGTCTTGCCGCCGGTGAGCCACCCAGCCAAAAGGGATACACACCATCGGTCTTTGCGCTTCTTCCAAAGATATTCGAGAGATCGGGAAGATTTCGCCGTGGTTCCATTACCGGATTTTTTACCGTGCTTGTCGAAGGCGACGACTTCAATGAGCCCATCTGTGATGCCGTGCGTGCTATTCTCGACGGCCACATCCAGCTCTCGCGCGCTCTGGGAAGCGTCGGCCATTATCCGGCCATCGACATTCTGAATTCAGTGAGCCGCCTGGCTCCTCGGATTGCGGGCGCGGATCAGCGCGAAGCGGCGCGAAAGATCAAAGAAGCTGTGGCCGTGCTCGACCGGTCGCAGGATCTTATCAATCTGGGAGCGTATGTATCCGGATCGAATCCGCGGCTGGATACGGCCATTCGATTGCGACAGAGGATCGAGGGCTTTCTAAAACAAGAGGCAGGCGTCGACGTGCCGATCGAGCAGACCCTGAAATCGATGGAAGAGCTTGCCTCGGCAATTGAAGTGTAGACGGTTTGGCAGTTATGAAACGATTTGAATTTCGTCTCCATCGCGTTCTGGACCTGCGCCGTCAACAGGCTGAAGTTCACCGGCATCGGCTTCAGATGCTCATAGGCAAATTGAAAGAGCTGGAAATCGAAAAAGCCGCACTCGAAGCGAAGGTGGCCGAAGCGCGAGTCAGTGTCAGAAGCGCACCTGTGACCGGTAATGATCTCGTTTCACTCGCGCATTATGAATCTCACATCCGACGGCGCTGCAGCCGGATAGCCGAAAAGCGAATAGATCTGGAAAGGCAGCTTGAGGCCGAGCGGCACAAAACAAGCGAAATTCAGCGGAAAGTGAAGTTGCTCGAAAAGCTGGAGGCCAAGCGCCGAGCTGAATGGGAATCCGAAGCCAACAAGGAGCTGGAGAACTTGTCGGCCGATTCGTATCTTTCGCGTCTGCAAGCGATGGCCCGAACGTAATGCATTCAGGACTGGCTCGACTGCTTGGTTGAAACCGCTCCGTAACCGTCGCGGCTCAGTTTCAAGATCAATGGCTCACGACAGTGTCTCTTTGCCCGGTAGGCTCTCAAAGGTGGATGTCTAAAATTCTGCTGGCGAGATCCTGCCAACTAGGTTGATATGTTCCGTTTTCATATTGCTGCTTTAAGGCGGCAATTCGTTCTTCGGAGCTGCCTTCACCGGAAAGGCGAGCGATGATCTGGTCGCTGAGCGTAACCGTGTCCTGCTCTGGCGATAGTCTGCTATCTTCTTGACGGGCAAAACGCTGCTGATTAGTATCCGAACCTTGAGTGGTTGCCCTCGACAGGGCAGCAGATGAATCCGTTCCGATAGTCATTTTTTCGCTCCTTTATCGGTCGCCGGCGCATTTGTCTTGGAAGCAGTCTTCGAGAGGCCGGCGGCGATGGTTTTGGCCAGGCCGAGCCCACCGCCCGCCGCGAGCGCCTGCGACAGCTGTTGCTCGGACACGTCACTGAGAATGGAGCCCGCTTCATCGTCGTCGGTATCCATCCACCCGGAGCCATCGCTCGCGCGGGCGGATTTCAAGACCTCACCAATTAGCAAAGATTCAAATTGAGTGGCAGCCTTCTTTATCGCTTCGGGAGAATCGGAACTCTTATCCGGCGTTTCGTTCATCCCGAAATCCAACGATGTAAGGGCGAGTGATGCAGGGGCGACTGAGTCAATCATAGTTCTTCCGTCGTCTAAAGGATTTGGATGTCGGCATCGATTGCTCCGGCGGCTTTCAGGCTCTGCAGAATCGCGATGATGTCACGCGGTGTAGACCCGATGGCCATCAAAGAATGCACCAGATCGTCTACCGTCGCGCCTTCTTTCAGGACTACGTTTTTGGCCTTATCCTGTGTTGCCGTAACATTGACTTCAGGAACAACGACGGTCTGGCCTCCGGATTTGAAGGGGGCCGGTTGCGAAACTGCGTAGGTCGTCTGTATCTGTACGCTCAGGTTGCCCTGTAGGATGGATGCCGGTGCAATGTGCACATCTCCGCCCAGTACGATTGTCCCGGTGCGCTCATTTATGGCGATTCTGGCGGAGTGGTCCGCATCCATTTCGATGTCTTCTACGGTTGCGACGAAATCGACAGTTCTTCCTTGGTAGGAACGCGGTACGCGCACCGACACCAAACCCGAATTGATTGCCTGAGCCGTGGCCTGGCTCGAAGCATTGAATTTCTTATTAATGACCTCAGCCATGCGGGAGGAGGTGACGAAATCGGGCCGTCGAAGTTGCAGGTTGAGCGAATCCGTGGGCGTGATGCTGGGAGGCGCCTGTTCAACGATTGCCCCATCGACGATCCGGCCGACCGTTGGATGATTGACTGTTTGCGAATTTCCTCCCCGCCCAGCCACAAAGCCCCCAGTTACGACCGATCCCTGTGCGACTGCGAAGACTTTACCATTCGCGGCGCGTAGCGGAGTCAGAATCAGCAGTCCACCCTGAAGATTGGATGAATCCCCAATTGCGGCCACATCGACGTCCACCTTGCTGCCCGGTTGCGCGAAAGCCGGAAGAGTGGCTGTTACCAGCACCGATGCTGTGTTTCGCACAATAATTGCGGCGGGTGGGACCGTTACTCCCATCCGCTGAAGAATATTAGTCAGGGATTGCACGGAGAACACGGTCTGCTGCCTGTCACCGGTTCCGGCGAGCCCCACGACAACTCCGTAGCCGATGAGCTGGTTGTCGCGAACGCCTTCAATTGAGACCAGGTCCTTAATTCGGGATGTGGCCTTCGCAGTGGAGTTAAGGAGAGAAAAGCAGAGTATCGCACCCATGAGGAGCTTGCTACAAACCGCTCCCGATGGTCGCGGCTCGGTTGCAGAGCTACGCGCGTAAGCAAGTGGTTGAAGTGCGGATTTGTTGCGGGTCTGCATGATCAGAAGGGCAAGAGGCCAAGGAAGAGACGGTAAAGGAAATTGGGGCGGCGAATCGCATCGGCCACCACGCCTCTCCCGTTAATTCGTACTTCAAGGTCCTCCACCTGATTGGAACCGATGCTGTTACTCTGACCGAGATCGGTTTGCCGCACAATCCCACGCAGCGAAACAGTCTGGAATTCGGAGTTGATCGAAATGAGTTTGCTCCCTTCCACAATGAGATCGCCGTTCGGCAAGACTCCGAGCACGCGCGCGGAGACCGTTGTCGAAACGGTGGTCTGCCGTGTCGTGGCCCCTTGTCCGCTAAGCTGCTGCTGCCCGCTCAACTTGACCAGGTTATTCAGCGCATTGTGAGCGCTCTTCGGCCCAAATAAGGAACTAATGCTGGAGTTGGCTGCCGAGGTTCGCTGCGAACTGGTGGTGCCTTGGGATGTAGCCGAGGCCTGGTCCAGCACCACTACGGTTACCAGGTCGCCAACATTTCGCGCTCGAACGTCCGCTGCTAAATCGAGGAACGGCGCACCTCCAAAAAAAGTGGAACCGGGCGAGGCGCTACTCGTGGAATTGGTACGGATTGTATCCGGACTCGCCAGCAGCTTATCAATCGGCGAAATTACCGCGGGGGCCGGCTGCTTCTTCTTTTCCTTGGCGGTGAGCACGACGCAGCACAGGCATATCGCAGACAAAAGCCAGCGCGATCGGCGCAAATTATGCGAAGCGAAATACATGTGGACTAGAGAGTCCTCCCAGAGGTAGTGGCCGGAGTATTCCCGTTCTTCTCTTGTGGGTCTACTCTCGGGGCGGGCGAAAGCGCAATTTGCACAACGCCAGGCCCAATTACGATGGCCCGAAAACGGTTGAGGCCCGCTGGATTCGTTAATGTCACAGTCTGGCCAATATGGCCGGCGCTTTCCGCGCGGGCCTTAAGCTCCAGCCGCGTGGCCCCGTTGACAACTTCGACCGTTACGGTAGAACCTCGCGCCACTTCGGGCAGTGGAGAGATGAGACTTGCATTGAGGTAAGAGCCCGCTCGAGCATTCTGGTTTATAACTTTGCCGGCGTAGTTGGAAACTGAATCGGGCCGAGGCAAGCGAACTGGCGAATCGGTGATGGTCAGTTGTTCCAGCGCCGCCTGCGGAATGATGTCACCGGACCGCAGATTCTGCCGGAGCCGCACCACGCTGGATTTGGCGAGGACGCGAACGCGAGCCCAAACCGGATAAGGCGATCCGGCGGCAGGCCAAATCTGTCCCCTCCAGAGTACCGGAACATCGGGGTGTCCGAGCGGCGGCGCGCCCGCACCCTCGAGTGTGAAATCGAGCAGACCGTCCGGAACATTGCACTTACAGATTTCGAGAACATCGATTTGCACGATGTTACTTCCCGGAAATGCCCGTTGAATCGCGGCTCGTATATCCGCAGCGGAGAGACTATGTGCCGGTCGTTCAAAGCAAGCCGGACGTGCAGATTTAACGTCTATGCCTGCTTTAACTGCCCAATGTGTCAGCTCGGCTGCCGCAATGACTCGTTGTGCACCAATTACCGGAGCATAAGAAAACGGCAGATTGGGATTCACAGCCGCGAAAGCCGGTTCGATCTTCGCGATGTCCTTGGCGAGGATTTCGTTTCCTTCGACCGCTACGCACGTCGCTGCGCCGAGCAGGTTACTCAGAACCGGCAGAACAAACAGGCATCTCCACATTGCATCCCAGGGCCACGTTAGCTGACGACCTGGTTGACCTGCTGATACATCTCGTCGGCTGCCTTCACCACTTTCGAGTTGGCTTCATACGCCCGCTGACTGGTGATCAGATTAATAAATTCTTCGACGACGCTCACGTTCGAATTTTCCAGATAGCCCTGCTGAAGTGTCCCAACGCCCTCCTGGCCGCCTGGGGCTCCCACAGTCGGATCTCCCGAAGCATCAGTCGGCGTGAACAGATTGTGGCCGATGCTATTCAATCCTGCCGGGTTGGCGAAGTTCGCGAGCTGGATTTGACCACCGGTTTGCGCTGTAGTCTGATTCGGCAGCATGTAGCTGACTGTTCCGTCGCTCGCAATGCTGATGGATTGGGCCTGCGGCGGAATAGTAATCTGGGGCTCAATCGGATTGCCGTCCTGCGTGACGATATTGCCGTTGCGATCAAGCTGGAAAGCTCCCGAGCGAGTATAGGCGAGTTGGCCGTTAGCCTGGTGGATCTGGAAGAAGCCCGCGCCCTGAATCACGACATCGAGCGGGTTGTTCGTCTGCTGAAAATCGCCTTGCGTAAAAATGATTTCGTTTGCCGCAGGCCGGGTTCCTAATCCAAGTTGCAGTCCGGCGGCGACCGTCGTCTGGGTGCCCGCAGCACTTCCAGGCTGCACGACATTCTGATAAAGCAAATCCTGAAACTGCGTGCGCCGCATCTTAAACCCAGCCGTATTCGCGTTCGCGATGTTGTTGGCGATATTATCCACGTTCATCTGCTCCGCGGTCATACCGCTGCCTGCGCTAAATAACGCTCGAATCATTTTTCGATAACCTTTCCTAAACCAAATCGAAGTACTTGTAATCCCGTTAAGAGCCGACCTTGGCAACCTGCTCCACGGCCTGCTTGCCCATGTCGCTCGCAATACGCACAGCTCGTTGCAGCATTTCAAACTGCCGCAAAACACCGACCAGCTTTACGGCCGCTTGCGTTGCCTCGACGTTTGACGATTCCACCTTGCCTTGCACGACTTCCGCGTTTGCAGCGGGTGAAGCCTTTCCGGAAGAAGACAACATGAAATATGTCCCACCGTGCTTGATCAGGTTGTCGGCCGAATCGACATTGACGATTTGGAGCGAGCCCTTCGGAGTATCTTCCTGCACGACCTGGCCGGATGTAGAAATTGTGAAAGGCTTAGTGGCGTCTAATTGCAAAGGCTTACCGGTTGTGGCCAGCAACTCATAGCCTTCCGGCGTCTGCAATGTGCCTTTCTTTGAAATTCGGAAGTGCCCGCCTCGAGTGTAGAGTGTCCCGTTCTCGCTTTGGACGGCGAAGAATCCGGAAGAGGTCAGCGCCAGATCACTCGGATTGCCGGTGGGAAGCAGCGTGCCTTGTGCGAAGTTCACCCAGTTGCTCTGCACCAAGGGCATTTCGCCGTCGGCAGGGCGATTCTCATTCACGCCTTCCCAGGCGTCCTCGCCAAAGTATAAGTTGTAAGATTCGCCGTCCGCCTTGTAGCCGGAGGTTCCTGTGTTGGCGATATTGTTGGCGACGAGATCCAGCGTCTCGGTACGAGATCGGAGGCCGCTTGCGGCCATCGCAGTTAGCGCTTCCATGTTTTTTCGATCGACCTCCGGTGCAAGCACGCGTAAGGCCGCACTGATAGTGCACGGAAAGACTTATTTTTCTGCGGTTTTTCGGCTGGTTGGTAAGGGCATAACCAGGCTGTAATTTTGGCGCGGGCCAAATTGTTGGCGTGCGTTTGCAGTTCGCGTTTGCGTAAATCGTTGTTTGATCAAGCGCGACGATTGGCAACTGGCGTGTTCTAGCTCCGCCGTGCTCTCCATACTGGCAGCCACTTCAATACCCGTGGGAAATGCTGGCCCTCAGCCCGCTTCCGTTGCTGCTGCAAAGCAGTCTGCTCTCTCCGCGGGCACGGAACCGGCTGCCAGTGGATCTTCCGTATCGAGCCGCGATCCCGCTGAAAGTAATTTTCAGCAAGCATTCTCTTCGGCATTGCGCAACTCGGCAGCGTCCGCGCATGGCAGCGGCAAGCAGGCATCATCGAACGGCGCAGCGCAATCGGCCGCGAACGCGCAATTATCCAAACAGGCTGAGTCGGATACAAAGCCCACCGATACAACTGCTCCACAAACGCCGATAAGCGGAAATCAAATCCTTGCGACAGTAACTCCGCTAATATCGACCATTCTTTCATCCGCATCCGACGGAGCGGTTTCGAGCGATTCAAAAACGCCGCACGTAGCAGTTCCATTTGTTCCGAAAGAGCAGACCACATCGAAATCCAAAACGGCTCCACAGAGTGAGCCTGAAGGTCCGAAAGAGACTCACAGTTCTGTCGATAACCAAAACGCCGCTCTGATCGGTTCCGTTGCCGGTTCACTCACTGGAACGATTCTGGTACCGCAGGCGACCGTTGCCGCGCCAATTTTAGGCAGCGTCGGCAGTTCGGCGGAGC
>DAISJE010000096.1:0-8486 GCA_036821665.1 Bryobacteraceae bacterium
GCCAAGGTCTTGGGCTACCCTTGGCAACCGCAGCGCGCGACCACTTTCCATCTCTGAACCGGTACAGGTGAATGCCGAGGAAACTGCCAATCAGAACGTCGTCGCGGCCGTCGCGATCCCAATCCGTTATGAAAATCCCGTGAACGACTCCCTGCTCGTCATCTCCGATCAACCGGCGCTTCCACTCGCCCGGCACATAGTAAACCAGCGGCACGTGGCCGCGGTAATCCGGGCCGTGAGCATCCGCGCCCGCCAACGGCGCATTGATCACGACCTTCTTGCCGCTTCCATCGATATCGGCCCAGCGCAAGCGATGCGAAGCGGGTAGACGATCAATCTCCGTCGCCTTCCAGGGCCGGTGCGGATCGCCATCGGGCGTCAATACCGACACGATTCCAGGACTTTCGCGCGGGTTCATCGAGAAACCGTATGCCACCACAATTTTAGGAATTGAGCGCGCCGCCGGGTTCCAGCACGCCAGGTTGATCATGCCAGGCAGATTGCGCGCCAGCACATGCCGCTCCCACGCCGGATTCTCGAACCACAGCAGATCCGGCATATCGCTCGCCAGTGCAATCAGGTCGAGTTTTCCGTCTCCATTTACATCGCACGCGACTACCTGGTATCCGCCTCTCAAATCGGTCGCGAGCGTCCGCTCTTCAAACTGTGTGGTGTGCGCACTAGCCATTACGGTGACAATCGCGGCAAGCAGCAACATGCTGTTATTTACTTTAGAAAGATCTCGCGGACGTCGTCCCAGTTATCGACGCGCCGGAATCTGTTTTCACGAATGTTGTGGGGCGCGGAGTAAAGTATCCCCTCGCCTTTAAATCTTAAAAAGTGTTTCGGGTCGTCATCGATCAAAAAATCTGCTGCAACGATGCTCTTATCCCCACAAAACACAATGCGCTTCGGCGAAACGAAAGGGAAATGCCGCTTCAGCCAGTGAAACTTGGCCGAAAACGAACACGGCACATCCATTGCGGCGGTAGTGATGAAGATCTCGTACCGCTCACTTAGCTCGCGAACCACTTCCTGGCTCCCGGGCATCACGGGAATCTCGGAGAAAAAATCCTCCCGCTCAAAGTAGGTTCTGGTTCGCGCTACATGTGAGGCATCGATTGCATCCATCACGCGTCTTCCATTGAAGTATTCCCGTGTCAGATTCAACCCGAAATCGGAATTGTATAGATCCAAGTAACGAGCCATGGTGTCGGCGACCACTTCGTCCATGTCGATAGCGATCCGCTGCATTATTTTTAGGCTACCTATTCGAGTTGCGATTCGTATTCCACCGACACCAGAAACAAGCCGCTTGCCGGAACAGCAGGTCCGGGCCTGATATTGTTTCCCGGTTCGAACCGTGCCAGCAGGTCGTCGCGCGTCAAATTGCCTTTGCCGACCTCCAGCAGCACACCCACAATGTTCCGAACCATGTGCTTCAAGAACCCGGAACCCGTAATCTGATACACCAGGATGCTTTCCTGACGCGCGAGCGCCGAGCGAAAGATCGTGCGCACCTTGGACTGATTCAGCCGGTCTTTCTCGTCCGAGGCGGCGAAGGCCGTGAAATCATGCTCGCCTTCTAAGAGAGGCGCCGCTTCGAACACCGCGCCTTCGTTGAGTGGATAGGGATGATGATAGACGAAACGGCGCTCGAATGGTGGGCAAACCTCTTCGCGATAGATCCGGTACTCGTACGTCTTCTGGCGGCAATCGAACCGCGGATGAAAATCGGGCGGCGCTTCCTGAACGTTCCGGATGCGAATGGAGTAGGGAAGCAATCGGTTTACGGCGCGGCGGAAATTATCGAGCGGAATGGGATTATCGAGCGAAACCGCCGCGATCTGCGCGAAAGCATGGACACCGGCATCCGTGCGGCCGGAGCCTGCAACCTGAACCGGCCGTCCCTCTATTTGGCAAATTACTTCTTCGAGCGTGCCTTGAATCGTCGGCAATCCCGGCTGCACCTGCCAGCCGTTAAAATCGGTTCCGTCGTACGCAACTTCGAAGCGGAGCCGTCTCACGCCGGCCGCGAACCGGGCTTAACCACCGGTATGCCCTGCTGGCACAGCGGGCATTCTTCGGGACGGTAGTTAACCGGGCTTAAAATTTCCAAGGAAACGCGAGGCGCTCCCACGTCCGCCTTCCCACCGCTGCGATCGATAATCGACCCCGCGGCCACGACTCTTGCGCCCGCCGCCCGCGTAAGTTGAACAACTTCTTTGGTGCTGCCGCCGGTCGTAATAACGTCTTCAATCACGACCACGAATTCACCCGGCTTGATTTCGAATCCACGGCGAAGCGCCATTTCGTTTGTGGTGCTATCGCGTTCCGCAAACAGGGAACGGGCCTTCAATGCGCGCGCCACTTCATGGCCAATGACGATGCCGCCTATAGCGGGCGCGACGACAACGTCGACCGAATCGTTGCCGTTCAGAATTCTCATTTCTTTTGCTAGATCCTGGCCGAGCCGTTCTGCATAAGCGGGATGCGCCAGAACCTTGGCGCATTGGAGGTACTCGCCGCTATGCAGCCCGCTGGTCAGACGGAAATGGCCACGGAGGTAAGCGCCGGTCTCCTCAAACAGATCAATCACGGAAGGTGCCATTAGCCGCAAGCATAGCAAGCATCGGCCACCTCATATAAATGAGCTACGCAGACGGCGCTCGGCTCTGTTTGGATGCGGTGTACGGCTTCCCAAAAGCGAACATCAGACACTAGCCCGCGCCTTCCGCCGCGATCCTAACCCTTTGCGAATGAGCGCGGTGGACAATCGGGTAAGAATGGACCCTGCCTTGCGATAGCAGCCTGTTGAATTGTTAGATCTTTACGGCCGGGCAGGCTTCAGGGCGTGCATTGCTGCGTTACCATGAGGAATCGCGGCAAGAAAAGAGGGAACCCGGCATAAGCCGGAATCGTTTCCCCTTGCAGGCGGCGTGTTTCGCCAGCTTCAGGGTGTGTTGGCAATTTTCAAGCGCCCGTGTGTAGTGTCTAAAGCCCGGTTGTACATGAAAGCCGTTGACGATTTTGATGAGAAGACTCAAAGTACCTCTGTCCTGGTTTTGCAGTTATTTTTTGTGCAGCTCCCTCTTGTTTTCCGGTTCCGCAGTCGCGCAAAACGCCATTCGGGTTGAGCCTCCCCACGGTCCATTGAACTGGCTCACGCACTCGTACCGGCAGCGTACCGTGCCGCCCATCAATCTCGCCAACTCCGACCGGCTGGAAGCGCTGGTCAGGGGCGGGAACTTGTATCTATCGGCGCAGGATGTGATTGCGTTGGCGCTGGAAAACAACCTGGACATTGAAATCCAGCGCTATGGCCCGTTGCTCGCTAAAGAAGTAACAAAGCGCACCGAGGGCGGTGGCGCTATTCGAAGCGTGGGTGTCGGCGTAGCGCCGGGTCCGCAGAGCGTCAGCTTGACCGGCGTCACAGCATCTAGCACGGCGGCGAGCACATCTCTCGCAGGTGTCAGTGCCGGTGGGGGTATTACAACCCTACTGGGCACCGCTGTACCGAACCTCGATCCGCAGTTGTTCCTATATGCGAATTTCGCGCATAACACGAGTCCCCAGAGTAATACCTCGTTCACCGGCACGACCGAACTTATTGTGCAGAGCCGCCAGTACACGGCGCAGTTGTCCAAGTACTCGGATTTCGGAACCTATGCCCAGCTCAGCTATTCGAACCAATGGAGCAAATACAACAGCCTCTTTTACAACATAAATCCGTACTCATTCGGCGTTCTTGATTTTCAGATCTCACAGAACTTGCTGCAAGGCTTCGGAAAGCCGGTGTTAGGCCGCGAAATCCGCGTCTCCAAAAACAATGAAAAGGTCTCGGACCTGCAGTTTAAACAGCAAGTTATTACGACTGTTTCGGCAGTCCTGAATCTGTATTGGGACCTGGTGAGCTTCAATCAGGACCTGAAAGCCCGCAAAGATGAACTGGCGACAGCTCAAGCCTTGTATGAAGACAACAAGAAGCAGGTGCAGATCGGCACGCTCGCCCCTATTGAAGTCACGCGCGCCGAATCGCAGGTTTACGCCAGCCAGCAGGACCTTCTCGTCTCCCAAACGAACCTGCTCCAGCAGGAAACGGTTTTAAAGAATGCATTGAGCCGGAACGGTGTCGCCAGCCCTACGATTGCCGATGTGCATATCATCCCGCTGGACCACATTGAAGTGCCGCCTAACGATAATCTGAGGCCGATTGACGAACTTGTGCAGGAGGCGTTGAGCAGCCGAACGGAGATTGCACAGAATCGCGTCAATATTGACAGTAAGAAGATTCTTCTTAAAGGCGTTAAGAATGCATTGAAACCGAGTCTTCAGGTGTTTGCCGACATGAACAACTCCGGCCTCTCCGGACCGGCAAACGTGCTAGGGCCGAATGAAGTGACGCCGGTACCTTACCTGACAGGCGGCTACGGCAATCTCCTTGCTCAGATTTTCCGGCGAAATTTCCCCAGCTATTCGGCCGGACTCTCACTGAATATTCCTCTTCGTAACCGCGCGGCGCAATCCGATTACGTGACCAGCGCTTTGGACTTAAGGCAGAGCGAGTTGACTTTGCAAAAAGCCATTAACCAGGTGCGCGTTGACGTTCAAAACGCGGTCATCGGCTTGCGGCAGGCCCGGGTGCGGTACGATTCGTCGGTAAAAGCGCGCATTTTGCAACAGCAAACCTTGGATGCAGATAAGAAAAAATACACTCTAGGCGCAGCGACCGTATTTCAAGTGGTACAGGACCAGCAGAATCTCGCGACTGCCGAATCCTCCGAAACGCAGGCGCTGGCAAACTACAGTCATGCGCGGATTGCATTCGATCAAGCGATTGGAACCACGTTGGATGTAAACCATATTTCTCTCGATGAGGCTCTGTCGGGTCATGTGGCGCGGAAATCGGTATTGCCCGCCAATCTTCCAACTGCAGGTGGAGAGTAGGGAATGGGGAACCGTGATTGCTTCACTCGCGTGGGGCGGTCCGCCCGGACCGCGCCGGACCGCTGGTCCGGCGATTTGTTCCGTAAATCTCTTGCGCTTACCTTGTGCATAGCCTGCGCGACAATGCCTGCCTGGGCGCAGGATCAAGCCATCGCTCCAGAGCTATCGCATAGGAATGTTTTGGTGCGACCGTACCTGGCCCCGACGATTCCTCCCGTGCGGCTTAATAATTCTGCGCGATTGCGTTCGCTGGTACGCGCCGGAAAACTGTATCTGACTGTGCAGGATGCCATCGCGCTTGCGATCGAAAACAACGTCGATATCGAAGTCAACCGCTATAACCCCCTCATTGATGTTTGGAATCTGGAGCGCGCCGAGGCGGGCGGACCGCTACCCGGAGTTCCCAGCGGCTTCTCGCAAGCTGGTTCAGTAGCTACCGGGCAGGGCGTTGCCGGAGCCCAGGCTGCTGCGGGAGTAAGCACGGGCGGTGGTAACAACACGCAAAGTAACTCGGTCAACGCAACTATTTCTCAGATTGGGCCAGTAACGCCCACGCTCGATCCGGTCTTTCAGGATGTTCAAAGCTACTCGCATAAATCGGCGCCTCAGTCGAACTCCACAGCGAGCCAGGTTGAAAATTTGATCGAGAACACGCGCAACTATACGGAAGAGATCAGCAAGGGCTTAATTACCGGCGGTCAGATCAGTTTTACCTATCGCGATTCCTACCTGAATGAGAATGCGCCGAGCGATGTCTTGAACCCGACAAACGCTACCTCGATACAGCTCTCCTTCCAGCACAATTTGCTGCAGGGCTTCGGCGCAGCCGTTAACAGCCGGAATATCACTATCGCACGGGCGAACCTAAATATCGAAGACCTGACTTTCAAAAATCAACTTATTGGTTCTATCGTCAATGTTCTCGATCTGTATTACGGATTAGTAGCCGATTACCAGGACGTGAAGGCTAAGCAGGCTGCAGTTGATGTCGCACAGCGCTTTTACCAGGACAACCAGAAGCAGGTACAGATTGGAACCATGGCGCCGCTGGATGTCACAACCGCAGAAGCGCAGGTTGCCTCCAGCCAGCAGGATCTCGTCATTTCTCAAACCACGCTGCAACTGCAAGAAGTACAGCTCAAAGATGTTCTGAGTCGTAACGGGTTGGCTGATCCTGTGATTCGGGAGGCCCAGATTGTTCCGCTGGATCACATCGACGTTCCCGAAAAGGATGACTTGCCGCCACTCAAGGAACTGGTCGCCACAGCGCTGGCAAACCGGCCAGACCTTGCAGCCGAGAAGTTAAACCTGGTCAACAGCAAGACGAACGCGCTGGGTACGTCAAACGCGGTTCTTCCCCAATTGGCTGTCCTGCTTAGCGCGACGAATTCAGGTCTGGCCGGATCGCCGCGCTTTGTTCCACTGCCGCCGGAAGAAACATCGCGATTTGGTCCTGGCCCCCTACCCTCGGGATTCGCTCCATGTCCTTCGTCACTCCATCAGCCCTCCGGAGCAGTCTGCGAAGTACCTGATCCGTACTTTATTGGCGGGCTTGGGACCGCGCTCGGACAGACGTTCCGTCGAAATTTCCCCACTGAGAGGGCCGGCACCTTCATTGCCCCGACGCTGCGGAACCGTGTAGCGCAGGCTGATAACGCAATTGACCAACTGGGCTTGCGCCAAACAGAACTGCAACTGCGGAAGGATCTGAACGAAGTGGCCGTCGACGTTTCAAACGGTGTCGTCGGGCTCCAGCAAGCGCGTGTCCGCTATCAGGCAGCAGTGCGCAACCGAATTCTCGAACAGCAATTACTAGATGCCGAACAAAAGAAATTCGCTTTGGGCGCATCTACAACCTTCAACGTAGTTCAGCAGCAGCGCGATCTGGCAACCGCACAGTCTACGGAAACGGCGGCGCTGGTGACGTATAGCAACGCGCGGGTTTCGCTGGATCAGACGCTGGGAACCACGCTGCAGGTGAATCACATCTCGTTCGAGGAAGCTAAGAATGGCCAGATATCGCGGCCATCGACGTTACCGGCGACGCTTCCGGAACAACCATGAACCGCCATTAGTTGTGGCGCACGGTTTACCGTGCTGGAGCGAGCTTTAGCGCAAGTTCGTTGACTTAAGCAAAGCGCAGTTTCGCAGCCTCCTTTCGATCGGGATCAAATGCTGAAACTGAGCCAGGGAACGTCAGTGACCTCAGGATGGATCCGCATACAATCAAGTTCGCTAAC
Organism: Bryobacteraceae bacterium; assembly: GCA_036821665.1. Lineage (GTDB taxonomy): Bacteria > Acidobacteriota > Terriglobia > Bryobacterales > Bryobacteraceae > Bog-105. The sequence goes on from DAISJE010000096.1 coordinate 7,188, forward strand.
GCTCACGGCTCCGTGTCAAAGTTCAAAACGACAGAAATGCAATCTCGATCCACCAGCGCGCGCCACAATCAGCTTCATAGCTTGTTAGTTCAACGTTTCCTCCCGATACAGTATAAGCGTGTGCCGGAACGCGCTTCCAATTGCCATCGCTGCCATTCCGGCAATAGCTATTGCGCCGGCAATGTCAAACAGCAACCAGGAATAACCGCCGATGTACGCGTATGGATGCCACAGGATAAAAATGTTTCCGGCGATAAGCAGAATCCGAATTTCGGTCGGCCCAAACAGACCGTGTGAAAGATGGAAGCGTCCCAGCGTGTAGGTCGCGAGGTAGCTTTCAATAGAGAGCACGTAAAAACAGACGAGCATCCCGGCAGCGATCTGCCAGTGCAAATATCCGGAGCAAGCCAATCCGCTCATTAACGCGAGCGCCCCTAGGGTATCGACGACGTGATCGAGATAAAAACCGTAACGTGGCCGTTCCCGATGACGCACACGCGCGAGAGTGCCGTCCAGACTGTCTCCCAGCCAGTTCAACAGAATAAAGAAATTGACAAGCCAAAGAGCAGCCGGATTCCGGTATGCGGCCGCATATGCCACTCCTGCCAAAATCTGCGCGACAAACGCCAGCGCCGTTAGGTGATCCGGGTTGATCCAGGAGGGGAGCTGCTTTGCTATCCACAACAACACGGCCTTTTCGAGTTCTGCGGTAAGAGCCTTGTGAACGCGAATTGCGCTCACAAAGCCAGCCTTCTTCTCAACAAGCGGCTTGTCCCCTGCATAGACGCGACCATTCGCGCTCATTGATTAGCCTCTTTCCTAAGATTTGCCAGCAAGGCTTTCTTCGTTGCCGTCAACGTAAACTCCAGCGATTCCCGTGGCAACTCCGTAATAACGGGCGTAATGAGCCAGCCCATACCGGGTGGCGTATCGCGCGTAAGCGAAACGGCTTCGCATTCCATCAGCAAGCCGCCGGGTACCTCAAGGAAGCTCCAATAAGAATTCAGCCGCCATAAGAATCCGTCATCGTTTCCTTCCGGCCGCCTGCGCTCGCGCGGCGTTCCCGGGTTGTCCACCTCCCATATATGCGTGCTGCGCGAAATTTCGTAACCGCGTGTCCGGTCGATCAACCGAGCTGTGACCTCGTACTCTGCATCCATCACGACCGTGATAATCTTCTGCTCTTTCAGCCGGATGGCAAGCCGCGCAACATCGCCCTCCTGCGACAGCACCTTGCATCGTTGAACCTCCGGCGCATAATGTTTTGGCAATTCGTTGTAATCGCGCAACACCGCTAGC
>DAISJE010000096.1:8496-11039 GCA_036821665.1 Bryobacteraceae bacterium
CCGATGACAGGAATTTGAGCCGCCGGTCGCGGAGTCCGGCCCTGGCGAGGAACGAAGGCCGCGGCGCGCCAATGATGCAGCATCGCGCTGTCGATCCGCTGCATTCCACCGTTTACTGGCTCTACGAGCACGATTCCCGACTTGAGCTGGCGCTCCGTAGCGCTCCGCTCCATGGCCGGCCTTTGCAGCACCGCAAGATAGCCCGTTGGCGAAGCGTGCTGCTTGACCAAGCGCGTCTCCAGGGCAGCAACGTATTCACGAAAGGCGCGGTCCGCGCCATGGCTCAACTGGGCGGCCCGGAAGGGACTCGCCACCAACAGAAAAGTCGCTGGAACAATCGCGCTCAATTGCACATTTCATCTCCTGCCCGAAGAATTGCCGAAAACGTCGCAGCGCGCAATGCACTGCAGGTCAAATCCTTGCTCATTTGCGACCTCATCGTGTAAGTAGGCGGATTAAAACGCCTTAGAGAGCACATCATTGTAAACTGGACATCGCAATGGAGGTGAAAAGCCGAAGCCGCATATTTCGCTTCGGACCATTTGAAGTGGACGAAGCGGCCGGCGAGCTGCGCAAACAGGGCGTCAGGGTCAAGCTTCACTCCCAGCCATTTCAGTTGCTGCTGATGCTGCTGGAGAAACCATCCGAGCTTATCTCGCGGGATGAACTGCGCCAGCGATTGTGGGGCGAAGACACGTTTGTCGATTTCGACCACGGTCTGAACGCTGCCGTCAACAAGCTCCGCCATGCGTTGGGCGACTCCGCCTCTGAACCACGGCACATAGAAACAATCCCCGGAAAAGGATATCGCTTCATTGCATCTGTGACCTGCCAGGAAGCGATTTTGGATATCCCGCTGCAAGCCGGCGTCAAGACACCAGATTTCGCAAGCCCGGCGAACGCTCTGCTTACGACCCCGCGCGAACTGCCGAAAATCCCGCGGCGTCGTGTACGTGGTTTGTTGCTGCTCGTGCAAATGATGTATCTGGGGTTCTATATCGGTGCGCTCGCAAATCTGGCGGAGATCTATGACATTTTTTCGGGTGTCCGGCTCCTCTCGCCTGAAGCCCTCATGCTGCTGCTGGTCACGACTGCAGCTGCAATGATTCCTGTGCGGCTATTTATGGCCACGGCGCTTGCGTTCGATTACGAACAGCTGCCCAAAAAGTTCTTCCGCTTGTTTCCGGCGCTGCTGATCCTCGACATCTTCTGGGCTCTATCGCCATTTCTCCTGGTTCATCACTTCAGTATGGGCTTGTGCCTGGCAATGTCGGCGGCGCTGGTCTACATGCCGTTCGCTCAACGCTCGCTGATTCTGATGTACGCCAGCAAAACATAGAAAATCAGAGGATTGCTATGCCGCGGCAGGCGCTCCGAACCAAGCGGTCAACGCCTCGGCGAGACCCTGCTGGGTCGAGTTTCCCACCCACGCCACATATCCGTCGGGTCGAATGAGCACGGCCGTGGGAGCAGGCACCGCCCCAAGGGCCGGAAGCTCGAACGTACCAACGTACTTAGCATCCATCAACTGAACCCGGCCCGACGAAGAGCCGATGTCGAAGCCGCCCGGCTCACCGAAATTCACGAGTACCGGCCGGGCCTTGTGCAGCAGTGTGAAGAGCCGTAATGGGCCGTTGGAGGTGACCAGGTCCAGATCGGGCATGCGGCGACCGAGCAGCGGGTGTCCCTCGCCGAGGTCGTAATGAACATCCAAACCCGATATTTCCCCAACCAACCGTCTGCGAGGCTCGTCCATGCTGATGACCTCTGAGACGTAGTCGCCGAGGGCCTTCGTGCGGTCGTCCGGACGGCGAAGCGCGGCTGCCGCCATCGTGTTGCGCAACACGCGAGCAGCGACCGGGTGGCGCTCGGCGTGGTACGTATCGAGGAGGCTTTCCGGTGCTGTCCGTTTAACTACTTGGGCCAGCTTCCATCCCAGATTCACCGCATCCTGCACACCAATATTGAGGCCCTGCCCACCCAACGGGGGATGCACGTGTGCAGCGTCGCCGGCCAGCAGAACCCGCCGGGCGCGGTAGGCTGCAGCCTGTCGAGTCATGTCGGTGAATCTGGAAATCCAGGTGGGACTGTGGATGCCGTAGTCTGTCCCATACACGGCGATCAGCGCTTCACTGACATCGCGCAGGTCTGGTTCGCCGGTGGCTACTACCTGCCGTTCCGTCAGCACCATCCGTGCGCGCCGCCCATCTTCCAATTTGCCGATCGCGTGGGTGCCAACGGCGTCGTGCCGGAAGCCCCATTCCGGCTCCTCGGACATCTCGGCCTCCGCAATCAACCAGCTCATCGTCGCATCCCACCCGGGGAACTCGATAGCGGCTGCTTTGCGGATCAAACTGCGGCCTCCGTCGCAGCCGGCGAGATACTGCGCGCGTAGCGAGCTACCGTCTGACAGCTCGACATCGACGCCTGTTTCGTCCTGCGCGAAGCCGGTCACGTCACGTCCGCGATAGATCGGCACGTCCAATTCGCTGACCCAGCCGGCAAGGATGCGCTCGCTGTGGTTCTGCCACAGACCACGGACA
>DAISJE010000097.1:0-11010 GCA_036821665.1 Bryobacteraceae bacterium
CCGGGCGCATTCAAACTATTCGCCGGATGGGCAAGGCGGGGTTTCTCCACCTCCTTCAGGAGGGCGAAAAGCTACAAATCTACATCAAGAAAGATGCTGTCAGTGAAACCGCATATAAGCTCTACGAACTTCTCGATATCGGCGACATTATCGGGGTTGAGGGATATCTCTTCCGCACTAAAACCGGCGAGCTTACGGTGCATGTCGAAGACCTGGTTTTCCTTTCGAAGATCATGCTGGCTCTTCCCGAGAAATGGCATGGTCTCGAAGACATTGAAACCCGCTATCGCCAGCGCTATCTTGATCTGATTGCGAATCCTGAAGTCCGCACGGTCTTCGTCACGCGCTCAAAAATAATTCGCTCTCTGCGCCGCCAATTGGACGAACGCGGTTTCCTTGAAGTGGAGACGCCGATGATGCAGCCGCTTCCGGGCGGTGCCGCCGCGCGTCCCTTCATAACACACCACAATACGCTCGATATCGATCTTTATCTTCGTGTAGCCCCGGAACTATATCTCAAACGCCTGGTTGTGGGCGGCCTGGAGCGCGTCTACGAAATTAACCGCAATTTCCGTAATGAAGGCATCTCGACTCACCACAATCCCGAGTTCACCATGCTTGAGTTCTATCAGGCTTACACCGATTACCGCGGCATGATCCAGCTCTCAAAAGATCTGCTTCGGCAGGTCGCTATCGACGCTACCGGTGGTGCCCAGGTTACCTACGACGGCCGCAAGCTCGACTTTGCCAATTTCCGGCAGTTCACCATGCGCGAAGCGCTGGTTGAGTTTTGGCCCCATGCCGATAAACCCACTCTCAACAATGTAAAAGACCCCGAATGGCTGCTTCGCCATTCCAAGGAAAAGACGCCCGGCGCTGCACTTGCCGATCTGTTCGAGCAGTACGCCGAAGACCATTTGTTTGAGCCCACTATCATCTACGAATTCCCCGTCGAAATCTCGCCGCTGTCCAAAAATAAACCGGATGAGCCCGATTTCGTGGACCGCTTCGAAATCTACGCCGCCGGAATGGAAATCGCGAACGCGTTTACGGAACTAAACGATCCCCAGGAACAGCGCCGCCGCTTTGAACAGCAGTTGGCGCTCAGAGCCGGCGGTGATGAAGAGGCGCACGCCATGGATGAAGATTACATTCGCGCCCTCAGTTATGGCATGCCGCCCGCTGGCGGGGAAGGCATCGGCATTGACCGGCTGACCATGATTCTCACCGGTTCAAAATCCATCCGCGACGTAATTCTGTTCCCGTTGCTGCGCCCCGAAGGCGACATCGGGCTGGTGGAACGGCTAAAAGCACTCGCGCCTTAGTGTTCCGCATCACTGCCGGTGGACTTCGAAAGGTCCGCACAGGGCGGACAAAACCCTGCCCTTTATGACACCGTTCGCCGCGTCCGCAACTCCTTGCAGATTCGCCGGTGTCCACGTGCCTGGTGGAACGTATCGCCACCTGGTGAAAGTGAGCGTAATTGCGTCGGTTCCTGGTTCAAGTGTTCCGTGCATGTCATATGCTCCAGGCGTGCCTGTAGGTACTGCAAATTGCATGATGGCGTTAACCTCATTGCCGGCGGCCGGCTCAATTGTAAGTTGCATTTGGTTATAACCCATAGAGCTGCAGTAATACGTTCCGGTCCAGGTTCCGGCTAGGCGTTCGCCCGAATTTGCAGGGGCGGCGGGAGTCATGGGTTGCCGCGTATTGGCCGCCGGCTCCGCTGCCTGTCGGATAGGCATCGGAGTGGGGCTATACATGTTGCGCTGGCTGTTCTCATCGACCGCATAGCCGATCATCCATAGAACGCCGATCGCGACCCCCGCCCAAATCCAAATTTTGCGCTTCCTCGCCCCTGGCTTTGGAGTCGCGGCCTGTGTTGCCATCACGGGCCGGCTCCGTGGTGCGCCCGGTGCCGGTTCCGGCAGACTTAATCGCCAGCGAACAGTATGAAGCAGGCTTGCAATTCCGGCCTCGAAGTTCGTGCCGAAGCCATCGATCCATTGCAGGTTCGTCAGAAAATACTCCAGGGCTTCCGGGGGATCGACCTCTTCCAGCCGGAATGTGACGATACTGAGCCCATTGTGGTCGGCAAGCTCGCATTCACGTGCAATTTGTTTGGATCGGTGTGAATGCGACGAAAGCAGCATCACAAGTATCCGGCTGCTCCGAATGCCGCCGGCGATCGCCACGGGCCACTCCTGGCCGGGCGGAACGTTTCGGGGTGCGATCCAACAAGTAATTCCCTCATTTTCCAGCGTGCCGCAGATCTGGTTGGCCTTGGGAGCGTCTTCCTGACAATAACTGATAAAAACCTGTGTAGCCATTCTGGCGTCGTCTTGACGGGTTCGTTACCTTGTACCACAAACCGCGCACGTTGCGGTTAGCCGTGAGGAGCCGGCAAGCCGAACTAAGCCGCGCGTAACTGACCCGCGCACGTTAGCAAGCGGTTTTTCGCTGTGGAAGTAAAGCTGCCGCGCTAGCGGGCTCATACTTTCGTTGCACCGCCCCTTCCATCATCAGTTAGAGGACGAATTGCGCCTCTTGCTGTAGACTGCTTTTGTTGCTTTCTTCGGCCGGACTTTCTTGAAGCTATACATCAGACTGGGATCCATTGCATTCATTGCTGCGCTGCTCGCTGCGTGGCAAATTGCTATCGATCGCGATCCCGTTCATCTTTTGCCAAGTCCGTGGGGAGTCGTGGGTGGCATTGAAGATCTCGTGCGGCACGGACTTCTGCTGAAATACGTCGTCGCCTCGCTGTTTCGCGTGACCTGGGGTTTCGTCCTGGCTGTGATCCTGGCAATTCCTCTGGGTCTCGCCATCGGTTGGTTCCGAAGAGCGGAAATGGCATTCAATCCGATTATTCAAATTCTTCGTCCCATTTCTCCACTTGCCTGGATTCCCATCGCCATTCTTTGGTTCGGAGTAGGCGACCTCGCGGCGATTTTCCTTATTTTTGCGGGTTGCTTCCTTCCGTTGCTTCTAACCGCCATTAACGCTGTTCAGAGCATTCCAACTGTCTACGTTAACGCCGGCCGTAATTTTGGCTTGAGTCCTTTTGATCTCGCACGCCGGGTTTTATACCCGGCAATCGTTCCGCAATTGATTGTAGGTTTGCGAATCACCTTAGGGATCGCTTGGCTTGTGGTGGTGGCTGCTGAAATGATCGCTGTCAGCTCCGGCCTCGGTTTCCTGATCGTCGACGCTCGCAACGCCGGTAATCGTTACGATCTCGTCGTTGCCGGAATGGTTCTGATCGGAGTCATCGGTTTGCTGCTGGACATGGGCATACGCTCCTTCGAACGTGTAAAGTCATTTCGCTGGAGTTACTCGGAGGACTAATTGTGTCGGTAATGGAAGCTATCGTGACTCCGGTTGCTGTCAAAACTAAATTGCGCGCGGAAGATGTCAACATGTCCTTCACGCGCGACGGCAAGACGACGCGCGTTCTGGACAATATCAACCTGGAAGTCAGCGACGGCGAGTTTGTCTGTCTTCTCGGACCCTCGGGGTGTGGCAAGTCGACCTTATTAAGTACAATGGCCGGTTTTTTAACGCCAACCAGCGGGGCAATAAGGATCGATGGAGAGCTCGTGCGCAGTCCCGATCCCCGCCGCATCTTTGTCTTCCAGGAACGCGGCGTTTTCCCCTGGCTGACTGTCGAAGGAAATATCGGTTTCGGCCTGTTTAAGTTGCCGCGCGCCGAACGTGAGCGGCGCATCGCGTACTACGTCAAGATGGTGGGCTTGCTGGGTTTCGAAAAGGCATATCCTCCGGAGCTTTCAGGCGGCATGAAACAGCGGCTCGAAGTGGCACGTGCTCTTGCCGTGAATCCTGACATGCTTTTCCTTGACGAGCCCTTCGGTGCCCTGGATTCCATTACGCGCCTCATCATGCGCGGAGAACTGCTTCGTATCTGGGAGGCCGAGCGCAAGACCATCATTTTCGTCACGCACGATATCGACGAAGCCGTTCAACTCGCGGATCGCGTGGTGGTCATGAGCGCCCGTCCCGCCACGGTTCAGCAAATAGCAAACATCGACATTCCGCATCCGCGCGATCTCAGCTCACCGCGTTACCTCGAACTTCGAGACGGGATCTTCAAACAGATCGGTCTGGCGCACAAGCTATGAGGTCGCTTGCCGAAGCAAGAAAGTGGGAAAGATTTTTTTGGCCGCTGCTGGTTTGTGCGCTGCTTCTCGCGTTGTGGCATTACTGTGTCATCTGGACCGCCACAAAGGTTTTCCCATCGCCGCTCAGTGTAGAGCGCGGGTTGGCTGAACTACTCCGTGAGAATGTCCTTTGGGCCGATATCGGCGATTCCTTGCGCCGAGTTGCCGTCGGTTTTGGCGCCGCCGCCGCTCTAGGTGTCCCGCTTGGATTGACGCTCGGTTGGTATCCATCGGCCAACCAGGTCATGAATCCTACAATGCAAATTCTGCGGCCTATCAGCCCTATCGCTTGGATTCCGGTTTCCATCATCTTTTTTGGCGTGGGCGACTACGCCGCCATTTTCCTCATCTTTCTGGGAGCTTTTTTCCCCATCGTGGTTGCTTGCGTGGATGGCGTATCCAACGTGCCATCCGTATCGCGGCGGGCCGGCCGGAACTTCGGGCTGGCGCCGTGGCAGCTTCTCGCAAAAGTGATCTTTCCCGCGGCTCTCCCGCAGATTCTCGTCGGGTTGCGGATCGCTCTTGGAATTGCCTGGCTGGTGGTTGTGGCGGCCGAGATGATTGCCGTCGATTCCGGTTTGGGCTATCTGATCATCGACTCACGCAATTCTGGGAAACGTTACGACCTGGTTGTCGCAGCGATGCTGCTGATCGGCGTGATTGGTCTGGCGTTGGATTTCGGGTTCCGGCGGCTCGAAAAAATCAAATCGGTCCGGTGGGGTTTCCGCGATGAGTCTTAAAAAGAAACTCCTGATCGGTACGTTGGCTTGGCTCGTGCTGATCTCGGCGCTTCACGGCTACCTGAATGTCAATTGGGCAGCCGTTCTGAACGACTACAGGCCGCCGGCAAAACGAAAAATCATTGTTGCTTATATCCCTGTAACCTGCCAGTTAACATGCCCGGTAACAGATTACATTTCGAAATTTTCAAAATCCGGCGAGCTTTTTTTGCCGCGCATGTTTCAAGGCTTTCCGGAGATGAAGGAAGCGCTTATTTCGGACAAGGTGCAAGCGGCCTTCATTGTCGCGCCCATGGCAATTGCGCTCAGGGCACAAGGCGTTCCCATCAAAGTCGTCTATCTGGGGCATCGGTACGGTAGCGCGGTGGTCGTCCGGAAGAACGGTCCGATAAAAACCGTTGCCGATTTGAAAGGCCGCACGGTCGCCATTCCCAGCCGCTTTTCCGACGAGCGCTTGATCCTTTTCCGCGCCATGAAGGTCTGGCACATGAAGCCCACCGACATCAAGATGGTGGAAATGGCCCCGCCCGATGTATCCGGAGCGCTCGCGGCCGGAGCGATCGATGCATTTTCGATGGGCGAGCCGTTCCCTTCTCAGGCGGAGATGGCGGGTTACGGCCGGATTCTTTTTCAGGCGCGCGAATACTGGCCGGACTATATGTCGTGCATTCTTGTCGTGCGGCAGGATCTCATAGATACGCGCCCGGATGTCGTTCAGGTCTTGGTGGACGGTATTGCGCGCTCCGGCCTTTGGCTCGACAAGGGAAAGCCGTACCGCGAAGACGCGGCTGACTTCGTGGGCCGCTTTTACTACAACCAGAAGCCTGCGCTTCTGCGCTGGGCCCTGACCAAGCCCATGGATCGCGTGATGTACAGCCCGCTGGCCCCCCGCAAGGCGGATTTCGATCTGGTCCGCGATCTGATGATTGAGACGGGCGTGTTGCACAAAAAAATCCCGTTTGAAGAGTACACGGACACCCGTTTCTCGGATCGGGCGAGTATTCAGACGGCATGGAAGTATGAAGCAGGCATTGGCGCCACTGCCAGGTGAACCATTAAGGAGAAAAATGTTCCGCAGGAGTTTTATACAACGCATCGCGTTCGGCGGTGCAGCCAGTCTCACGAGCGCCGCAGGCGGTCAGATCAAGACTGCAACCTACCGGGTCAAAGGATTTACATGCGTCACATGCGCTGTCGGCCTTGAGACCCTATTACGCCGGCAGAAGGGAATTGCACGCGCCGAAGCGACCTACCCGAGCGGTATCGTGCGCATCGATTTTGACCCTGCTTTGTTGACCGAGAAAACACTGAAAGGCTTTATCGGCGAAATGGGCTTTACCGTGGAAGAAAGCGGCCGCTGAGAAGCATGCCCGAAAACAGCGACTACTCCCAAGCTGCGGCGTCGCTAGCCGCCTCGCTCGATCTTCGCCAGCCGCCAATAGCGATTTGTTTTACCGATTCGATCCCAACAGACGTGAGAGGGCACGATGACCGTGTGCCCGCGGGCTGCCGTTTCTGGGAAGATGCGGCCGCCAGAACATTTGCAACCTCGACGGTAGATCACAACCTGTGTCCTATCGGAGTTTACACGCACAACTTACAGCCTTCCGTCGGTCAGCAGATCGATCTCAACGATGCGCTTCGGGTGCTCGGCAACTTGGGATATGTAAGGCCGGAACATCTCGGGTCAATTCCCGTCCTTCAGTTGCGGCCGAACCATATCGTCTACGCTCCTCTTGCCGAAACACCCTTGCCGCCCGACGTCGTTGTTCTGTTCGTAAACGCTGGTCAAACGCTGATTCTCTCCGAAGCAACCCAGCAGATAGAAAATCAAAATCCTCCGGCGATGGGCAGACCGACTTGTGGTGTAGTTCCTCAAGTGATAAATACGGGTCGCGCAGCGCTGAGTCTCGGATGCTGCGGCGCACGAGTTTACCTGGATGTTCTTACCGATGACGTCGCGATTTTTGCCATTCCCGGAGCAAAGCTCGATAGCTATGTGCAACACATCGAAACGCTAGCAAAAGCGAACGCGATGCTAGCCAAGTTTCATGCAGTTCGCCGCCGTGAGATCGAGATTGGGCAGACGCCGACTGTTAGAGATTCGCTGGCTGCATTAGGAATCGGCTAACAAACAGGTATTCTGAAAGTTCTACTCCTCTAAATGCAGTATCGGAACATCTTGGTTCGCGCTACGAATTGGGTGGGCGATGCGGTCATGTCCGTACCGGCTCTCCAAGCGCTGCGGGTGAAATTTCCCGACGCGCGCATATCCATACTGGCGCGACCTTGGGTCGCGAGCCTCTACGGACGTGAGCCATTTTGCGACGAGTTGATCCCATATGAAGCACCGCGCGGTTGGCGCGGCTTGCGCGAGAAATGGGCTATGGCGGCCGAGCTCCGGCGGCGTAATTTCGATTGCGCGATTCTGTTTCAGAATGCCTTTGAAGCGGCTGCTCTGGTGAGCGCTGCCGGCATTCCCGTGCGGATCGGCTATAGCCGGGATGCGCGCGCCTGGCTGCTCACGCATCCCATTCCTGTTCCAAAACGAGGCGAAACGCCTCGTCATCAGCGCTTTTACTATTTGGAGCTGCTAAAGCGTGCGGGAGTCGTGGATACCTACCCGCTCGACGATTCCATCCGGCTTACCGGGTCCGAGACGGCTGCGCGCGATGGGCGCAAATGGTTTCAACGCGCAGGCTTCACAGGCCCAGTTATCGGAGTGAGCCCTGGAGCCGCTTACGGCGGCGCGAAACGTTGGTTTCCCGAACGATTCGCCGAAGCGGCAATCCAGTTGGCGGTAGAACACGGCGCTGCTGTTGCGATATTCGGCTCACCGGAAGAAGCTACCATCGGCGAGACGATATGCGGGGCCGTCGCAGAAGCCGGTTTGCGCTGCATCAACTTCGCCGGCAGAACCAGCCTTCAGGAGTTTATCGACATGGCGGCTGCGTGTGATCTCTTTCTGACCAATGATTCAGGTCCGATGCATGTTGCCTCGGCGCTGGGTGTTCCCACGGTCGCGATCTTTGGAGCTACAGATGAAATTGCCACCGGCCCGACCGGCCCGCACAGCAGGGTCATGCGCGTTGCCGTCGAGTGCAGCCCTTGTCTGCTGCGCGAATGCCCCATCGACCATCGCTGCATGAGCGGTGTTAGTGCTGGTCATGTGGTGGAAGCCGCTCGCGAGCTTGTTGGAATAGAGAATTGGACACGCGAAGCAAAATTAAGCCATTAGACGATCTGGCTGTGGTTCTGGCGGGTTCGAAATGGACTGCCGTTGTAGGCTTTTTCGATCCGCTTACAGCGGTCCAGGCCGTGCGCCTGGCTGAGGCGGCGGCAGGAGGGCGTAACGTCTTAGCCATCGTACTGGCGGCGCCGGATAGCCTGCTGCCCGCTGCTGCCCGTGCTGCGCTGGTCGCCGCTGTGCGCGGCGTAAGCGCAGTGGTGATTGCCCATCCAGAGCAGTGGCGCTCAGCTCTGCCCAAAGCTGCTGATATCGCGATTCTGGACGATTTGGAAGGCGATAGAAGACGGTCGGAAGAGTTCGTAGAATTTGTACTCAAACGCCAGGAAGCGAGCCGATGTCCATCCTCGTGATCCGTCTGGGCGCACTGGGTGACATCATCCACGCGCTCCCGGCGGCGGCCAGTCTGAAGCTGAGCTTTTCGGAAGAAAAGCTGCACTGGCTTGTGGCTCGAAGATGGATACCGCTGCTCGAAGGCAATCCGCACATCGACGAGATCATTCCTTTTGACCGTCAATCGGCAAGCGCTCTCCGGAATTGCTGGAGACGTTTGCGCGAACTGCGGCCGGACTTTGCAGTCGACTTGCAGGGCCTGCTTCAATCCGCTGTCGCCGGCCGTATTGCCCGGCCAAAGGCGTTCTACGGCTTCGACAGATCCGTCGCGCGCGAGCCGCTCGCTTCGTTGTTATACACCAAGCGGATCGCTATCACGGGACCGCATCGCGTGCAGCGCAATCTGCAATTGGCCGGCGCGGCCGGAGCGCGAGTGCAGACGGAGGAAGCATGGATTCCAGCGGGCCGTCCGGAAGGCAAACTGCCTTCCGGTCCATTCGTTTTGGCAAGTCCCTTTGCCGGCTGGGCGGGCAAGCAGTGGCCGATAGGATCCTATGGCGAGCTGGCGGAAACACTTCGCAAAGAAGGGCTGGAGCTTGTTCTGAACGCTTCAGAAAGTCAGGCCGCGCATCTCCGGGCGATGAACCATGTATGTATCCACACGTCGTCTCTTCCCGGTCTCATTGACGCGACGCGCCGGGCCACCGCCGTGATTGGTGTGGATAGCGGGCCGCTGCATCTGGCCGCCGCGCTCGGCAAACCGGGGGTGGCGCTCTTCGGACCGACTGACCCAGCCCAGACCGGCCCTTATAACAGCAATATGGTTGTGATACGCGCTCCGGGTATGCGCACGACATATAAGCGGCACGATCGAATTCACGCCGGCATGGCGGATATGGCGGCCCGCCAAGTTGCGGATGCATTGCTGCAATCTTTGGCCGGGCGCGCGCCGTTAGTTCAACACTCGTGAACGGATATCTCTTTCCGAAACCCTACGCCGACTTCGTGCAACGCCTGCGAGTCGCCGGCGGCTTTCTTCTGCTGGTCACATTTGCCTGGCTGTCCCGTCCGACCGCGCTGTCCATGAGCATCGGCCTTCCGATCTCACTGCTCGGCCTTCTCCTTCGAGGCTGGGCTGCGGGGCATCTCGCCAAAGATCGCGATCTCGCGACATCCGGCCCGTATGCTTACATTCGCAATCCCCTGTATGCCGGAACGCTTATCGCCGCTCTTGGAATCGTGATTGCGTCGCGCTCAATATGGCTCGCCATTATCTTCACGGCCGTTTTTTTTCTCGTCTATCTACCCGCGGTGGAACTTGAGGAACAGCATCTCCGCGAGATTTTTCCGGGCTACGAAGCCTACGGCAATGCAGTTTCACGTTTCCTGCCGGCGACAAGGTGGCGCGGCGCCCGGAAACGCTTCTCCTGGCGTCTGTATCGAAAGAATGAGGAATACAAAGCCGCCGCCGGATTGTTAATTGCTACCGGCTGGCTGATCTGGCGCTGTCTGGCCTGAAAATGCGCGGCGCTGTGATACGCTTTCGCTCATGAGAGTTGGATGTTTCACCGCATTATTAGCGCAGTTTCCGCTCGACAAAGTAGTCGAAAAATTGAAGAAGCTCAACATCACGACCGTCGAGCTTGGCACCGGCAATTACCCCGGCGATCCGCATTGCAAGCTCTCGATGGCCGGTAATGAAAAAGAACTGAAAGAATTTAAGAAGAAGCTGGACGATCAGGGATTCACGATCAGCGCATTGAGTTGCCATGGAAATGCGCTGCATCCGGACGCGGCTGTGGCGAAAGGCTACGCCGATACAAGTAAGAAGACAGTGGAACTGGCCGCAAAGCTCGGCGTTCCGGTCGTTATCGATTTCTCCGGATGCCCGGGCGATAGCGATAACGCGAAGTACCCCAATTGGGTCACTTGCCCCTGGCCGCCCGAGTATCTGGACGTCCTCGACTGGCAATGGGAGAAGAAAGTCATTCCTTATTGGACGCAGCACGCCAAATTTGCTCGCGATCACGGGATAAAGATCGCGATCGAAATGCATCCCGGCTTCGTGGTGTACAGCCCCGAAACGATGCTGAAACTGCGCTCCGTTGCCGGTGACAACATCGGCTGCAATTACGATCCAAGCCACATGTTTTGGCAATCCATCGATCCGATCAAGGCGGTTCGCGTGCTGGGCGATGCTATCTTTCACGTCCATGCGAAGGATACGCAGATTTACGATTGGAACCTGCCGAAGACCGGCGTCCTGGATACGAAGAAGTACACCGACGAACGCAATCGCGCCTGGATTTTCCGTTCCTGTGGCTACGGCCATCCATATGGCTGGTGGAAGGAATTTATCTCAACGCTGCGCATGTACGGCTACGATTACGTACTCTCGATCGAACACGAAGACAGCCTCATGTCGCCGGACGAAGGCCTCACGAAAGCCGCGGAGTTTCTGAACCAGATCATCATTCGCGAGCAACCGGCCGCGGCATGGTGGGTGTAAGGA
>DAISJE010000098.1:0-519 GCA_036821665.1 Bryobacteraceae bacterium
TGCTGCAGCAAAGCATGCCAACGGAGTTGATTCATTTTTCTGAACGAATGGAAATGGGAAATTGAATGGTGTTGCTGGCGTATCCGTTCTGCGAGACGACTAGTTCGGCGTACGGATCCGAAGGTAAGTCATTGGGCAGCAGAACATGAATTTCGTAGACTCCCACTGCTCCGGGAGTGAGAATTGCCGAACGGACTTCCACAGGCTCGCCATCTACTGTTGCGCTTACGGGCGAGAGCACGCGAGCGGCAGGACCGGAAAACGGTACGCCCGCGACGGCATGCGCTAATGCATCGCTGTCGTTGATCAGGCCCAGGCCGGTAGCCCAAAGCGTGAGTTCTTCGCCCGGCTTTGCGGGGCTGTCGGTCGTGACGGGCGAGCCGGGCAGATCGGATTTATGAGAAGCTCCATGCAGCAGCAGTCCTGTCCGCGGTTCCGTGCCGCCAAATGCATAGAGTCCCGGCGTTGCGGCGGCAATCTTAAGGGAGACAGCATTGGATACCGCAACCGAGCCATCTC
>DAISJE010000098.1:537-10938 GCA_036821665.1 Bryobacteraceae bacterium
TTCGAACAAAAACGCTCGCTGCGGATGAAGCTGGAATATCGTATGGGAGTTGCGCTTCGATGGCGTCCGGCTTCACAGATAGCAGCGGAAGCGCAATACCGTTAAGAAGCACCTCTGCACCGCCTGCCTTCTTGTTAAGGTGCTGTCCCGTATCGGATTGGGAGGTTCCGGGTAGTGTAGTTGCTCCGTTGAGCTTGATATCGATCAGCGTGCCGGGAGCTACGGAACCGGGCTTTAAACTAGCGGAATTGACCACCGCAAAAGGAGACAGCGGGAAATCACCCGGCGAAAAAACGAGAATGCGGTGATCCGGCGGGTCCGCAACATAGAGGTTCGTCCCATCGGAAGCCAGCGCGGCAGGAAGGCGAATCGTATCCGCCGCAGGCGATTCGGAGGCTCCGGTGGAAGTGAAATCCGGTTGACCGAGCACGGCATCGGCCGGCTGGGCGTCCTGAGCCGGAAGTCCATTCCAGACCAGCACCCGATGGAGAGCGGCATCGCCTACAAACACGCGCTGGCCGTCAAAAGCCACCGAAACCGGATCAACTAGCGTGCTGGCTGAAACTAAGCCTTCGTTCGAGCGCCCCAGTATTACATCCGCTCGCTGGCTGCTGTGGGGCAAAGTCACGTCTTTCCAGATGAGGACACGGTGCCGGGTGCTATCGGCCATAATTGCTGTTTTTCCGTAGACAGCAACCGCTGCAATGCCGGGCATCACCGACTGACTGGCGCTAGCGACCGGCGCGAAGCCGCAGACCGCGCACGACGATGCGGGTCGTTCCGCAAACTCATCGGTGAGCGCCGGAAGTCTAGTCAGGTCAAACGTAAGCACCTGGTGCTGGGTATTGGCAGCATAGAGCCGGCCATCGGCAACCGTTAGGGCGACAGCATTCACGCCTGTGTCGCGCGATGCGAAAGAAGGCTGGCCAATAACAGCACGCGCGGCTTGGCCATTCTGAAACTCCGCAGCGGGGAGAGAGATAGCCAGGAGCAAAAAAATGCCAAGGCGCCGGGTCATTTGTTTTCAGATTGCAATCGATCTGCCGTTCTTTTAGTCCAGATTCCAGACTACTTCTTCTCACGCCGGTATGTTGCCGTGACGCGAGTGGTAATTCCTCCGCGCGGGGCGAAATCCCCGGTTACGGTAGCTTCCATGGGGTCTGCCGCCTTGACGATATCGGCGAGCACCCGGTTTACAATATTTTCCTGAAAAATACCCAGGTTCCGATACGCAAGAGTATACATTTTTAGCGATTTCAGCTCCAGGCAGCGTTCTAGCGGCGTATATCGCAGGCGCAGCGTGCCGCTATCGGGCAAGCCGGTCTTGGGGCAAACGGAAGTGAACTCCGGCATCTCAATTTCGATTTCGTACTGCCCGAACTGGTTCGGCCAGGTCTCAATCGCCGGCAATTCAGCGCGTACGCCTGCTTCTGCATGCCCGTCCGTGTATTCCGGTTTCGCCATTATTTTGCTTCCAATTTTTTGGCCAGGAGATCGAGGAAGAGGCCTACGTCAGTAACTACGCCGACAGCCTGGCCGGTGCCTCGGTCGCTCACCTTGGTCGGCACTGCAGGATTTATGTCAACACACACGATTTTGACCCAGGCAGGCAGCATATTGCCGACCGCGATCGAATGCAGCATGGAACTCAGGCACAGGACGACTCCCGCACCGCGCAAACGGGCCGCATATGCATCTTGCGCTTCATTCATGTCCGTGATCACTTCGGGCAACGGCCCGTCGTCGCGCAAACTCCCAGCCAGCACGAACGGCACGTTCGCTTTTACGCATTCATACATGACGCCGCGCGTCAGACGCCCGG
This sequence comes from Bryobacteraceae bacterium, assembly GCA_036821665.1. GTDB lineage: Bacteria > Acidobacteriota > Terriglobia > Bryobacterales > Bryobacteraceae > Bog-105. The sequence continues at coordinate 2,360 of DAISJE010000098.1, forward strand.
TTTCGACGGCTTGCTTAATTCCACCGGCGCGATAGATCGCGTTTATGGCGCGCATGTGATTGCGATGGCCGTGCTGCTCCTGGCGGCCGTCCGACAATCGCACGCCGAGCGACGTACCAAGCAACGCGGCCTCGATGTCATGGACAGCGAGGGCATTACCCGCGAGCAAAGCGTCGATCCAGCCGCCGCGAATCAGTCGCGAAAGAGCTTCGGTCCCGCCCGTGTGAACGACGACGGGCCCTGCAACAGCGACAATCTTTTTGCCTTCGCGCCGGACTTGCTGCATTATCGCCGCGGTCTGCCCAACCGCTGTATCCACCTGGCGCTCCGACGAAATATCGTTGCTCATGAAGGCAAAAGCCAGGCGGTCGCGTTCTTTGGCCTCGGGAACGACGCGAATGCCTTTCATGCCGGCAACCACCAGATCGCCAGCCTTAATATCCCGCAGGCGGCGGCAAACCGCATTTCCATTCTGGACGACGATCATGGCGTCCATGCGCTGGTTCTGAACTTCCAGCCATTGCCCTCGAATCCGCACTTCGGTGCGCTGATTTGTGGTGGAGTAAAAATCTTCCGGCGCGCACTTGTCGCACTCCGCCGTCCGCAACTCGGCGTCGCCTGATTCGACCGCGACGCAGCCCAGGCCGAGTAGCTGCGGCATGAGCTTCTCCATCTGCTGCCGCGAAGCTACTTCAATGCGAAGCCGCAGTTTGGACGGATCGCTGTTGGTCCGTCCAATGCTGAACTGTTCTACTTCAAAGCGGCCGCCCGCCTCGACCACAGCATCGAAGATCCGCTCCATGAGATGGGAGTCGATGAGATGGCCCTGCGCTTCAACGACTTCGGAAACGGCGTGCCCTGTCGTGGCTGCGTTCGCCATTTTCAAGGATGTGTCAGGAATAGGGGTAGCCCTTCCTTGCTCGCGTATGTCGGACGATAGCGCTCCGTGTTATACATGCTGGCGACATCCAGCTTGCGCGGGCCGAGCTTCGGATCGGGAATGCCGACCATAGCGAATTTGCCTTCATTAATCGCAGCCATAAATCCGTGGCGGTGCGATGTAATCGCATCGTATGCCATGGTGGCGAATGTCGTGGCAACCATCGTGTCGGCAAAGTCAGGCGCACCGCTCCGTAGATCGTAGGTCAAATCGCTCACCACGGTCTCGGCCCCGGTGTGTTTCGTGATTTCATCGCTGAAAGCTTCGGCAACACTGAACTTTTTGCGATGGCCGAAAGCGTCGGGATCGCCGTATTCCTTAACGACGTACCCGTCCCAGCGGGCGCCTTCGGACAGAATTACCAGAGAATAATTGCTTTTATTATTTGCTTTGTCAGTCATCAACAGCTCGATCATGTGGTCCAGATCGAAGCTGTACTCGGGAATGCCGCAGCGGATGGATGTCACGTACGCCGTGTAGAGAGCCGTGTAGCCCGCATCGCGGCCGAAGACGCGAAAAATGCCCACGCGCTCATGAGAGCCGACCGTTGTGCGCTGGCGCGTAATCGCATCCATGGCGCGCGAGATGGCCGTAGAAAACCCAATGCAGTATTCGGTGTTCCGAACATCGTTATCCATCGTCTTCGGAATACCGATGACGTTGAATCCCTGCTTGTCAAGAACGGCGGCGTAGCTGAGAGTGTCATCTCCTCCAATCGCAACCAGGTAATCGATCTCGAGTTTTTCGAGATTGCTCAACACCCGCTTGGTCATGTCATAGGTCGTGCTGGTGACGCCGTCTTTGGTGGTTTGCGCTGACGGAAAGTCGGACGTATTGAGAAAATCCGGCAGCTTCTTCATCTTTGACGGATTGGTACGGCTGGTGTGCAGGAACGTACCCCCGGTGCGATCGATCGTACGAGTGTTTTCGCGCGTAAGCGGAAGAACAAAACGCTTCACGCTCGCCGGATCATCAAAGTTCAGATCGGTAAGTCCCTTCCAGCCGAGGCGGATTCCCGTCACCTCGTGTCCATCTGAAGTAGCGCGATAAACAACGCTCTTAATAACCGCATTCAGGCCGGGGACATCGCCTCCGCCGGTCAGAATTCCGATTTGCTTACCAGACATGATTCTCCTGTTCGCTTGAAACGTGACGTGAACTTCTTATTTTAGCGGTTGAAGGAACAAACGATGGGCTTGGACGATGGCAACGCGCAAGTTAAATGTGCCTCAGGCTCAGTCAGCGCCATTGAACAGCTTTATTCTGGACGAATCCGTCCTCGCTTGTACTACAATCTTCGTTTGTAATACACTATCTGTATGAGTTCCACCGTCCAGGCGAGACTCGATGCCGCGAGCCGCCGCGATCTCGCCCAACTCGTGCGAAGCCTCGGCTGGAGCCCTTCACAAGTCGTGCGCGAAGCGCTCCGGCGCATGGCATCGTCTCATCTGCCAGTCAAGCGCCCGCGCATCGCCGGTCTGGGCAAGTTTTCCTCCGGCGTTCCCGATCTGGGGTCGAATAAGAAGCATCTCAAAGGCTTCGGCGTCTGAAGCCTGTTCTGCTGGATACGGGTGTTATCGTCGCGCTGCTCGATCGAAGCGAGCGACGCCACGCGGATTGCGTGGAAGCTCTTGAGGGGGCACGCGGGCCGTTAGTCACGTGCGAACCGGTTATCGCAGAAGCGTGTTACCTGACACGCCGCCTCCCCGGAGCACCCGAGGCTATTCTTCAGAATGTCGCGGATGGAACCTTTCAAGTTCCGATTCGGCTCTCCGACTGCGCCTCAGGTATTCAGCGCATCCTGAGGAAGTACCGAGATCAAGATATCGATCTCGCCGACGCGTATCTGATCCACCTCGCTTCGGAGCTTCGGACGGGCGACATTCTCACGCTTGATGGCGATTTCGAGGTGTACCGTTGGGGGGCGAACCGGTCGTTCCGTCCCATACCTCCTCTTCGTGCTTTGCGATGAGATGCGCTTGTCGGCTGCAGATCGTTGGTCGACAGGTGAATCGCGGCCGCAGCTTGGAATGCAAATCCTAGACTCTTTCCTTTTAATCCGGTAAGTACAGGTCGTCCGTTGCAGTCGTTTCGTTACAGCGGCTGAAAAAACGCTTGCTTACGCGCGCGGCTCAGTTTCAAGCCGTGTACGAATTTTGATGGATAGCTTGCAAGGCGTCTATAGGTCACAGCGGTAACTGGCTCGTTCCCATGAGGAAGCGATCCATGTAGTGAGCGGCTTTGCGGCCTTCCGCGATGGCCCACACAACCAGCGACTGGCCCCGATTTGCATCGCCGGCCGAAAACACTTTCGGTATGGAAGTCGTGTACGTTTCGTCGGTCTGGAGATTGCCGCGGCCATCGAGCGCGAGCGGCAATTGTTGAAGCAAGCCATTGCGAACGGGTCCGGAAAAGCCGATGGCAATCAAGACGAGATCGACATCTAGATAAAACTCACTGTTCGGGATGCGCTCGAACGCTGGTTTCGGACCGACACGCACACAATGGAGTTTACTTACATTGCCTTGCTCGTCACCGCTGAAATGAGTGCTTAAGACACTCCACTCGCGGAATCCGCCTTCTTCGTGGGCTGCTTCCACTCGCAACTGCAGAGGCCAGAGCGGCCAAGGCGTGCTGTGATGACGATCCTCAGGCGGCATCGGGTGGATTTGCAATTGATGAACAGATGCTGCTCTCTGGCGGTGCGCCGTTCCCAGGCAGTCTGCGCCCGTGTCTCCCCCGCCTATAATGACCACGCGCTTATCATTGGCGAGAATCTCTTCGTCGCTTTCGAAGCGGTCACCCGCGCCGCGCTTGTTCTGCTGGACCAGATAATCCATCGCAAAATGGATACCCTTCAATTCGCGACCGGGAATCTGAAGATCTCTCGGCTGCTCTGCGCCGGTCGCCAGCAGTACCGCGTCATAATTGCGCAGCAATTCGTCGCCGCTCATGTCGCGGCCGACATGCACATTCGTCCGAAACTCGATATCTTCGGCGAATAGCTGATCCAGACGGCGATCGATGACGCTCTTCTCCATCTTGAAATCGGGAATGCCGTATCGAAGCAAACCGCCGATGCGATCATGCTTTTCGAGCACCGTCACAAAATGTCCGGCACGGTTTAACTGCTGCGCTGCGGCGAGCCCGGCCGGACCGGAGCCCACGATTGCAACCTTCTTTCCGGTACGACGCCGGGGAGGTTCGGGCTGGACCCACCCTTCATCGAAAGCCCGGTCGATGATGTTCTGCTCGACGACTTTGATCGTGACGGGCTTGTCATTAATTCCCAGTACGCAAGCCGCTTCGCAAGGCGCCGGACAAATACGCCCGGTAAACTCGGGGAAGTTATTCGTGCTGTGGAGCGCGCGTATGGCATCCTGCCAGCGGTTGTGATAGACCAGATCGTTCCAATCCGGAATCAGATTGTTGACCGGACAACCCGTATGGCAGAACGGAACGCCGCAATCCATGCAGCGGCCTGCTTGATGCTGCAGTTTTTGTTCCGGGATCGGCTGGTAAACCTCAAACCAATCGTTCACGCGTTCGAGAACCGGACGGCGCTCGGGCGTCTCGCGGGTGTATTCGAGAAATCCCGTTATCTTGCCCACTTGACTACCTCACCCGCTCGCCCGCTGCTATTGCATGCGGAGGAATCGGGATTACAATTCCAGTTTTTTGGTCCGCTTTCGATTTTGCCAACACCCGCTTATATTCGTGAGGGAACACTTTGACGAAATGCTTCAAATTATCGGCCCAGTTCTGAAGAATGCGTTTACCAAGCGCACTGCCGGTATATTCGACGTGTTTTCGAATCAGGCTTTCGAGTAGCACGATATCGGCGCGTTCGAATACCGGTTCGAGGTCTACGCCGGCAGAGTTGCAGCGTATGCGGACGAAGTCGCCGTGCAGATCGTAAACGTACGCGATGCCGCCGCTCATACCGGCCGCGAAGTTTCGGCCGGTACGGCCTAGAACCACGATCGTGCCGTTCGTCATGTATTCGCAAGCGTGGTCGCCGGTACCCTCAACGACGGCCGTGGCGCCGGAGTTGCGAACCGCAAAGCGCTCGCCTGCCACACCATTGAAATAGGCTTCACCGCTGGTTGCACCGTAGAGAACGGTATTGCCAATCAGAATATTTTCTTCCGGAGCAAAGGTCGAGTTCTTCGGCGGGAAGACGACAATCTTTCCACCGGAGAGACCTTTACCGACGTAATCATTGGCATCGCCTTCCAGGATCAGCGAGACGCCTTTCGCTAAAAAGGCACCAAAACTCTGACCAGCCGATCCGGTCATGCGGATGCGAATAGTATCTTCCGGCAAGCCTTCCGAGCCGTGCCGGCGCGCGATCTCACCGCTCAGCATCGCTCCGACAGTGCGGTGCACGTTGCGTATTGGAGCTTCGAAATCAATATGAGCACCGTGTTCAATCGCAGGCCGGGCCTTTTCCAGGAGTTGGTGATCGAGAGCTTCTTCGAGGCCATGGTTCTGCGGGATAGAGTGGCGGCGGCCGACGCGGCTGGGCACTTGCGGGTTGTAAAGAATCGCGGAAAAGTCCAAGCCACGAGCCTTCCAGTGCTCGACCGCCGTGCGCATTTCCAGCATGTCGACCCGGCCGATCATTTCGTCCATGGTGCGGAAGCCCATTTTTGCCATCCACTCGCGAACTTCTTCCGCGATAAAGAAGAAGAAGTTGATGACGTTTTCCGGACTGCCCGCGAATTTCTTGCGCAGCTCCGGATTCTGCGTGGCAATGCCAACCGGGCAGGTATTCAGGTGGCACTTGCGCATCATGATGCAGCCCATCGCGATTAACGGTGTTGTGGAGAAACCGAATTCTTCCGCACCGAGCAGCGCGGCGATGACAACATCGCGCCCCGTCTGCAGCTTGCCGTCGACTTGCACCCGAATGCGGCTGCGCAGATCGTTCATCACCAGCACTTGCTGTGTTTCAGCAAGGCCGAGTTCCCAAGGGATACCGGCGTGCCGAAGAGATGTCAGCGGAGATGCACCCGTGCCGCCGTCGTAGCCACTGATCAGTACTACATCCGCATGAGCCTTCGAAACGCCCGCCGCGACCGTTCCAACGCCAACTTCAGCCACAAGTTTTACTGAGATTCGCGCAGCCGGATTTACGTTCTTTAGATCGTAAATCAATTGCGCAAGATCTTCGATGGAATAAATATCGTGGTGCGGCGGCGGCGAAATCAGGCCCACACCGGGAATCGAGTGCCGCACGCGCGCGATTACGGAATCCACTTTGTGTCCCGGCAGTTGACCGCCCTCGCCCGGCTTGGCCCCCTGCGCGATCTTAATCTGCAGCTCTTCCGCGTTGGTCAGATAATTCGTAGTGACGCCGAAGCGCCCCGAAGCGACCTGCTTAATGGCGCTCTTTAGAGAATCGCCATTCGGCAAGGGAACAAACCGTGCCTCATCCTCGCCGCCTTCACCCGTATTCGAGCGGCCGCCGATGCGGTTCATGGCGACGGCAAGCGTCTCATGCGCTTCCTTGCTTATCGAACCGAACGACATGGCGCCCGTCGCGAAACGCTTTACGATTTCGGCTGCGGGTTCCACTTGGTCGATAGAAATTGGATTGGCGGCGGTTTTGAAGCGCATCAGGCCGCGCAGCGTGTAGAAGCGCTCGTTCTGCTCGTCGATGAGCTTCGAATATTCCTGAAAGGTGGCGTAGCTCTGCTGCCGGACCGAATGCTGCAGCTTGCTTACTGTAAGAGGATTCAGCAGATGCCGTTCGCCGTTGATACGGTACTGATAATTGCCGCCAATTGCCAGTTCCGGTTCGGATTCCGAAAGCGGGCGGAACGCAAAACTGTGCTTTTCGACGGCTTCTTTGGCAAGCACATCGAGGCCGATGCCCTCGATGCGCGAGGCCGTTCCGGTGAAGTATTGGTCTACCAACGCCTTGTTTAGCCCGATAGCTTCAAAACATTCCGCGCCACGGTAGCTTTGTAGCGTCGAAATGCCCATTTTTGAAAAGACCTTCAGCAGCCCCTTGTTGACCGCTTTGATGTAGCTTTTCGTCGCAGCTTCAGGAGTAATGCTGTTCGACAGTTCGCCGGCCGCGGCAAGCTCTTCGATGGTTTCAATCGCGAGATAGGGATTGATCGCGCTAGCGCCATAGCCGATCAGCAGGCAATAGTGCATGATTTCTCGCGGCTCGCCGGATTCGATGATCAGCGCGACGCCGGTGCGAGTGCCTTCACGGACCAGATGATTGTGGACGGCTGTCAAAGCTAGCAGAGACGGAATCGGCGCAAACTCTTCGTCGACGCCGCGGTCCGAGAGAATCAACAAGGTGTAACCGGCCTTGATGGCGAGCGAGGCACGCCGGCAGAGACCGTCGAGCGCCCGCTTCAGGCCCGCTTCGCCCTCGGGCGCGCTGAAAATGATCGGCAGCGTGGATGCGAGCAGGTCTCCACGCGAGATACGCCGCAGCTTTTCCAGATCGCGATTCGTAAGAACCGGATGCGGCATTTTGAGCGTATGGCAGTTTTCCGGTGTCTCGCTAAGTATGTTGCGCTCGGTACCGATATAGCTGGTGAGCGACATCACCAGCTCTTCGCGAATGGGGTCGATGGGCGGGTTCGTAACCTGCGCGAAAAGCTGCTTGAAATAGTTGAACAGCGATTGCGGTTTGTCGGACAGGCAAGCAAGGGGCGTATCGGTTCCCATGGAGCCGATCGCTTCCTGCCCATCTGTTGCCATCGGTGAAATCAGCAGGCGCAGATCTTCATCGGTATATCCGAAGCATCGCTGCCTGGTCAGGATCGTTTCGTGATCGGAGCCTTGCACGCGATTGGGTTCGGGCAATGCCTCCAGCGTGACCTGATTTTCGGCGAGCCACTCGCCGTACGGCTTGCGCGTCGCAAGCTGATGCTTAATCTCTTCGTCCGGAACGATGCGGCGCTGCTCGAGATCCACCAGCAGCATTTTGCCCGGCTGCAGGCGGCCTTTCGATTCGATCTCCTCTGCGGCAAACGGAAGCACACCCGTCTCCGACGCCATCACGAGCAGTCCGTCTTTGGTGATCAGGTAACGAGCCGGACGAAGCCCGTTACGATCCAGGGTGGCCCCAATCATGCGGCCGTCGGTAAACGCCACGGCGGCGGGACCGTCCCAAGGCTCCATCAGAGAAGCGTGGTACTCGTAAAACGCGCGCTTTTCAGCGGACATCGTACTGTCCGCGTCCCAGGCTTCGGGAATCAGCATCGCCATAACATGCGGCAGCGATCGCCCTGCCATGGTCAACAGCTCGACGGCGTTATCGAGCGACGCGGAATCGCTCACGCCCGGCTGAATGATGGGCAGGAGCTTTTTCATGTCGTCGAATTGCGGCGACGAGATAACGGAGTGGCGCGCGTTCATCCAGTTCACGTTTCCGCGAACGGTGTTGATTTCTCCGTTGTGGCAGAGATACCGGAACGGATGCGCAAGCTGCCACGTGGGAAATGTGTTCGTCGAGAAGCGCTGGTGAACCAGGCAGAGAGCGCTTTTCGTTTCGGGATCAAGGAGTTCGTTGTAGAACTCGCCGATTTGATGGGCCAGCAGCAGACCTTTGTAGATGATGGTGCGCCCGGAGAACGAAGGTATATAGAAAAAGCCCTTGTCCCGCATG